>NZ_RQFG01000016.1 GCF_004769235.1 Leptospira kanakyensis
CGTTCACTGTGACCACTTAATTACAGCAAAAGACGAATCCGGTGTGGATCTTGGTATCGCTGTCAAAGAAAACAAAGAAGTTTATGATTTTTTATCCTCCGTTTCTAATAAATATGGAATCGGTTTCTGGAAACCAGGTGCTGGTATCATCCACCAAGTAGTTTTAGAAAACTATGCTTTCCCTGGTGGGATGATGATCGGAACCGACTCCCACACAGTGAACGCAGGTGGCCTTGGAATGGTTGCCATTGGTGTTGGTGGAGCTGACGCTTGTGATGTGATGGCAGGCCTTCCATGGGAACTCAAATGGCCAAAAGCCATCGGTGTCAAACTCACTGGAAAACTCAACGGTTGGACTTCCGCAAAAGACGTAATTTTAAAAGTAGCTGGGATCCTCACGGTTAAAGGTGGAACAGGTGCCATTGTAGAATACTTTGGTCCTGGTGCCGAAGCACTTTCTTGTACTGGAAAAGGTACAATTTGTAACATGGGTGCAGAAATTGGTGCTACCACTTCTACTTTCGGTTACGATGAATCCATGGAAAGATACCTAAGATCCACTAACAGAAGTGATGTGGCAGATCTTGCCAACAAGTATAAGGCGCAGCTCACTGCTGACCCAGAAGTGTATGCAGATCCTTCTAAATACTTTGACCAAGTGATTGAAATTGATTTAGATACACTCGAGCCTTATGTGAATGGTCCATTCACTCCAGACCTTGCCACTCCTATTTCTAAAATGAAAGAAGAGGCTGCAAAGAATGGTTGGCCACTCAAAGTAGAAGTAGGCCTTATCGGATCTTGTACGAACTCTTCTTACGAAGATATCTCAAGAGCTGCATCCCTTGCCAAACAAGTGGCTGCCAAAGGTCTTAAAACCAAAGCTGAGTTTACCATCACTCCTGGTTCGGAACTCGTTCGTTACACCATCCAAAGAGATGGATTCATTGATTCTTTCCATACGATTGGAGCCAAAGTATTTTCGAATGCTTGTGGGCCTTGTATTGGAATGTGGTCACGTGTGGGTGCCGATAAAAAAGAAAAGAACACCATTGTTCACTCTTTCAATCGTAACTTCCAAGCACGCCAAGATGGAAACCCAAATACATATGCATTTGTGGCATCTCCTGAGATCACAACAGCCCTTGCCATTGCTGGTGACTTAGGTTTCAATCCACTCACAGACACTCTAACCAATGAAAAAGGGGAAAAGGTGAAACTTGACCCACCAACTGGGGAAGAGTTACCTAAAAAAGGTTTTGCGGTTGAGGATGCGGGTTTCATCGCTCCTGCGGCTGATGGTTCTGGGGTGCAAGTGATTGTGGATCCGGCATCCACAAGACTCCAACTCCTCGCACCGTTTAAGGCTTGGGAAGGAACGGACATCAAAGGTCTGAAACTCCTCATCAAAGCAAAAGGAAAATGTACAACAGACCATATTTCGATGGCAGGCCCTTGGCTCAAGTTCCGTGGTCACTTGGATAATATTTCCAATAACTTACTCATTGGTGCTACAAACAACTTCAATGGAAAAATCAATGAAGTGAAAAACCAACTCACCGGAAACTACGAACCAGTTCCACAAACTCAAAGAGCTTACAAGGCTCAAGGAATTGGATCGATTGTTGTGGGTGATGAGAACTATGGGGAAGGTTCTTCTCGTGAACACGCAGCCATGGAACCAAGACATTTAGGTGTTCGTGCGGTTCTTGTGAAATCGTTTGCTCGGATTCACGAAACCAACTTGAAAAAACAAGGGATGTTAGCTTTAACTTTTGCAAACAAAGATGACTACGAAAAAATCCAAGAAGATGATGCGATTGACATTGTTGGACTCACTAGTTTTGCAGAAGGAAAACCACTGACTCTTGTGTTGAATCATAAGGATGGTAAAAAGGATGAAATTTCTGTAAACCATACTTACAATGCACAACAGATCGAATGGTTCAAAGCAGGTGCTGCCTTGAACTTGATGAAAGCATAAACTTAAGTTAACGACTTTACGATTCGCCAGATGGAAGTTTCCCTCTGGCGAACTTCCTTTCTCATGCCCAAACAAAAATCAAAACCCATCACAATCAAAACAGAAGAAACTTTGATTTGGACGGGATCTTCTTCTAACCAAACAAAAGCACAAAAAGAGTTTAACGATGCTCTTCGCAAACATAAAGAAATCTTAGAACATTCCAAAGAAATCGAACCATTGTTTCAGATGGTAAACGAAACCTATTTAAAAGAAGTGCTTCCGGAGCTAGAAAAACAAAAGAAATTGGAACGGATGCGTTTTGAACTGATGTGTTCCATTCTCATTGAAGAAAAACTTTCTTTTGGCAAAATGCAAAGAGAGTTCCTCCGGCGTTATTTATTAGATATATGTACAGATTCTATTTTGGAAGATCCAAATTTTTATGGGAAGTTTCGAGATCAGTTAGAAACCAAGTTTGAACGGATGGAAAGGCTTCGGTATAAAAACCAAATGGAATCCAAAATAAAACAAAAGTTTGGTGTTGAGATTGATTTAGATGATTTGAACAGAACACAGTTTGATTCCGAAGAAGATAGAGAATCCCACGAAGAGAAGTATAAGGATTTTCGTGAGAAATATGAAGAATATAGAGCAGAATACTTTAGAGGAAGGGGGACTAAATCTAGCGAACGAAAGAAATCTAAATCCCAAACGGAAAAAGAAAAGAAGATCCTCGAATCGGAACGTTTACTCAGCACAGACATCAATGTTCTATTTAAAAATTTAGCTAAACTCATCCATCCCGACAAAGAACAAGACCCTGTGTTACGGGAAAAAAAAGCAAAACTCATGACCAAACTCTCTGGTGCCAGAGACAATATGAATATCGCAGAAATTTTAGAAATCAAAATGCAAGTGGATGAACTACTTCCCAACCAACAAACGGATGTATCCTTCCATGATACTTCTATCAAACGATTTGTAGGGATCATCAAATCAAAAATTCGTGAACTAGAAGATTCAATCAGGCAAAGATTTTTTTCGCATCCACTGATGGCAGATTTTACAGAAAGAAAAATCACAAAAGAATCTCTCACAACTTATTTGAAACGAGTCAAAAAAGACAACCAAATGGTAACAAAGGCTTTTGAAGAAGAAGTGGAACAATTAACAAAAGAACCAAAATACATAAAAGAAATGATCAAAGAATTACAAAGCCTAGGAGTTCAATTTTAGTGAAAGGTTTCTTAAATAAAAAAAACTTTGGTCTTGGTAAAAATGGCAAACAGTTCGATGGTTCCTACTGGTCGGATATTTACGGGAATGGACTGGACGTAGATGGATCTTATAATGCCAAACAACATGCCGAATATTTAAAAGCACTTTTTCAACTCATGGAGATTCCTGTTTACAAAATGGCAGATTTTGGTTTTGGAAAGGCCATTTTACTTCGAGAGATGGTAAAAACTTTTTCTCCCGTGAAAGTGTATGCAGTGGATGCCTCCAAAGAAGCCTATGAAGATTTGAAAAAAAAAGACTGGGTCAAACGTTCTGACAAATTTCATCTCTACCATGAATCCCTAGAAACATTCAAACTTCCCAAATTAGAAAAAGAACCGGTAGAACTTGGGATTTGTAATTCAGTCATCCAATACCTTCCCGATTCCATGATTCCAGGTGTATTAGAAAAAATGGCAAAGTATTGTAATTATTTATATTTCACTGTTCCAACAAACGAAGACTATGCGGTCATGAAAGAAGAAATGAGTTTTTCTGATCCTTATGCCTTTAGTAGATCCAAAAAAAAATACCAAAAGTGGATATCTAGGGATTTCGAAATTGTCGGATACAATCTTTTGCAAAGCAAATGGTTAGGGGAAAAAGGATTTAAAGAAGATTTCTTTAGGATATAGTAAGTAAAAAGTTTTTGCAATTTATTTCCAAGTGAATATACTTGAGTCGATATGCGATGGCTACTTCGAATCACAGTAATTTGTGTTTTGGTTTCTACCACTCGCTGTAAGCAAATAGAGCTTGGTAATGCTTGTGATAGCCGATCACATGCTTTTTTCGACGCATTACTCATTAAGGTAGTCGCCAATCTCAGATCCCCACACTGTGGAATTAATGTTGATTTACAACTTTCACCTATCAAACACCTCTACGAAGGTAGAACACAATTACTTGATTATATAAAAAACGATGGAATCTCTGCCATCAACGCTTCCAATACTAGTTGTACGGGCACAGAGTTGGGTGGCTATAGTGCTTGTCTACATGCCGGTTTAATGTTGTCGGTAGAAGGCTCAGGAGGGATATTCAATTCCAATTCCTGTGATGGTTATTTTGCAGAAGATAACACAGGTACTTTGCAATTCACTTGTTTTGAGAAAACCGGTGGTGGTCTTGTTTTTGTAGCAACTTCTATCAAACCAGGAAAGTATCTCGGAGACCTGGTTGTTTCCGAAAATGGAAGTTACCATTTCGGCCCCATTTCCGTTTCTGTTTTTCATACAAACCAACTGGTAGGAAAAACACAGTTTGCTAACACCTGGACAAACCAGATTCTTTCTTATCCACTTGCAGGTGGGACATTGAATAGTCCTGGAACACTCTATCTACTCGATCAACCCACTGCCTCCTTAGGTTCTGCCGACATTCCATCCAATCGAACGGGAATTTTATACAAATCTAATACAAGTTTGTCTTTAGCTGCCACTTCACCATTCTTTCGCTTTAGTGGTAACTTCCAATACTTAGAAGGTGAATTCGGAACTCTTTCCAGCATCAATCCGCTAGTTTCTATTACAGAAACCAATCGTTTCATGTGGTCGCCTAACTTAGTGGCTACTGTTGGAGGAGCCACATTTTCCGTGCAAGGTTCGCAAGGTTTATACCAATCGATCCGAGTTTCTACAGAAAATAGCGGTAATGTTGTTAGTTTGTCATCTGCTGGGATGTCAGTAGGAAATCTCATTCAAAACAATACGTTTTCATCAATTACAGCCGGAGACATCGATGGTGCTGCTATCAGTTTATCTTCCGGTGGAACCAACAATCATATTTGGAACAACAGTTTTTTAGATACGGTTCTTTACTCCTCATCTGAGGATGGCATAGCTATTTCTACAGCAAATTCAAATATAGGTGGAAGTGTATTTAAAGATATGGTCGTTGCCAATAGTTCTACGAACGCAACGATCTCAGCATTTGAAACCCTACCAGCAAAAATTTCGGGTTTGACCATTTCCAATCAAATCTTAGTAAATATGGTTTCTGGGATTGGATTGATCAGTTCAGGTAGCTCTGATTTTAAAATGATCCTAGAAAACATTGGAATCTTTAGAGCTTCCAATTATGCATTTGAAAACTCTTCCGTTAACAATCATTACTTAACGGGGAATGTAAGGTTTTCCGGAAGCTTAAGCAATAATATTTTAAGCGGAACTAATATTGGTTTTACAGTCAATGGATTACCTGCTGGGTCCTCCGATTATAATTTTGTTAATAACATCCCTTATGAAAATAGTTTTGTTGGATTTATCTTCCAAGATGATACTTCAAACCCCAATGATAACTCTGGCTTTATCACTACTTATTTACGAAATGCTAGTTACATGAAATTTCAAAATACATATCGTTCTTTTACAAACTACGACTCATTAGGTGTTTTTACAGATAATGTGAAAGGAATTTGCTCCAACAATTGTCGAATTTTTGATTGGTCTTTAAAGAAATCTGATCCTTATTTTAAAAATACTAACGTATGTCCGGATTCATCGCGCCCTCTGTTACATACAGTTGGAGGTGTAGCAACTTCTGAATCAGATTGTCAGAATTTGGTACGAGGATCTAAATACCTTGGTTCCAATGTATGCGGAATTTATCACCTTAGAAATGCTCGAGAAATCATAGGAGATGCCAAAGGAAACGAAAACGGTCTCTGTGAATCGAATGAGGATTGTTTATTCACTCCCAATCTAGGTGCTTACCAAGGTCACGGCATTCTAAGAAAGTCAAATTCGATTGCTCCTTATCATTGTGGTGACATTCCTAAAAGCGAAGGTAATTTGAGCCAAATCCGATTATTTGGATTTGAAGAAAATGGTTATTAAATTTTTTCTTTGTAAATGACAGATTTTTTTTTATACGGCTCGATTGAATTTCCTCTTTTTTCTGTCTTCGGTTATACCATTAGTTTGATTGAATTCCTTGGCACAAGTTCGGGTCTTGTTTGTGTTTATTTAGCTTCGAGAAATCATATTCTCACCTGGCCGATTGGGATTTTCAACTCCATCTGTTTTTTCTTTTTGTTTTTCCAAATCCAGCTCTATTCAGATATGTTATTACAAATTTATTTTTTTGGATCAAGTATTTATGGTTGGTATGTTTGGAGAAAAAGAACTGGTGCTTATATAAAAATCCAATCTTTGGGAAAAATAAAAAACTTGGTTCTCGTTTTTGTGATTCTTTGCGGTACTTATTTTTTGGGAGAAACTACCAGTCGATTGCCATTGTGGTTCCCTCAGGTTTTTGTTAAACCACCTGAGTTTTTGTATTGGGATGCATTTACCACTGTGGCAAGTATCATTGCCAATTTTTTACTCGCACAAAGAAAGTTGGAATCTTGGTTTTTATGGGTGTTTGTCGACGTTGTTTGTATTACCATCTATTCTTTAAAGGAAATTCCTTTTGTGACCCTGGAATACATTGTGTTTTTGCTGATTGCCTTTTATGGATGTTACCATTGGTATAAAGAATACAAACTCCATTCCAATGGTAACCAGTGATCGAATTAACTTAAGGTTTTGTTCTGCGATTTTCTGGTCGTAAGTACCAAGAGATTGTCGTGAGTACAAGGAGAAGGACGGATGGAAAAATTTCACCGAATCCGTGTCCGCAAACAATATGAGAAATGGCAGCCCCAGACATAGCAAAGAAAAAACCCGCATACGCCCATTCTTTGAGTAATACAAACTTTGGTACAAGGACTGCAATGACTCCTAGTAGTTTCCAAATCCCAAGTAATGTTAGAAAATAAGTAGGATACCCTAATGCATTGATTTTTTCTACTTCTTCTGGTAGTTTGATTAATTGTACGATGGCAGTCGATACCATTCCGAGTGACAACCAAAGGGTAAAAAACCAATAGGCTATTTTTTTTGTTTTATCTGACATTGTTTTCTCCTAATCATTTTATTTTTAAATATGATTTCTTTTTGTTTGGATTGGTTTGAACATGAATAAGAAGTTCATATCCTACGCCGGTTAGTCATTTAGACCTTTTCCATTTAGAATATTTTTTTCCTGTTTTGAGATTCTTTCTTCTCTTGTTTCTGATTTTTTAGCTCCAGAAAAGTGGAGAAGGTAGGCACGTTGTCTGCCGGGAGTTAAGGATTCAAATGCAGTTTGTAACTTTGGGTTTTGTTCCATCCGTCTTAAAAATTCTTCCACGACCTCAAACTCTGTTGTTTTTTTCATCTTAACTTTTTTCCCTGATTCTTCAATTTGCAGGGCTTCTTTGATATAAGACTTAATGATGGTTTTTAATTTTTTGATTTCAGAGACATTTTGGAATCGGATTTGCCTTGCCGATTGTACATTTTTGGTTTGTTGGATGAGTATATTTTTCGGATCTTTGAGTAAGGCCCCTTTAAAAAATAAAATTGCACAGTAATCTTTGAATCCATGGATTAGAAATATATTTTGTCCATTAAGAGTATAACATGGTTGTCCCCACTTGATTTCTTCGACCAGTTTACTTCCCATGGCAATCGAACGTAAAATTTCAAACTCCTTTTTCCAAGATTTAAGTTCTTGGAAATAGTAATCAATTTTCTTAGCTTTAGGATTTGTTTGTTTCATTTAAATAACTCCGATTGGATTCATAACTTCTGATTGAAAATCAAATCAAACTTTTTTATGAAGGATTTCTTCCAATCGGTTGTGAGCCATGTTGATTCCTTGTGCAAATGGCATTTTTAAAATTTGATCTCTTTGTTCGACTGACTTGTAGATGATCTGCATGGTCAGTTTACTTTTTTGATCAGATATTTTTTGGAATGTAAAAAACTCCAGTTGGACGGGAAATCCAGTATTTTCCATTTCAAAGGTGCGGACAAAACTTTCATTTTCAATTAAGTTCAGTAAAACTCCATTGGCCCGAAACATCACAACACCTTCTGGGTTTTTGACTTCATAGATCCAACTTCCATGGTTTTTTGCTTCAAACTTAAGGACTTTGTTTCCCATCCATTGTTCGATGAGTTCTGGTATTGTGTGCGCTTTGAAAACTAAATCGGCAGGTAAATCAAATTCGCGTTCTATCGTTAGTTCTTGTTTACCGTCTTCTGCAATAACTTTTGTTTTTAATTCCATCGATTTTTCCTATTGGTATGTTTTTCAGGATTTTGATTTTTTTTGGTAATTTTTCATTACCGATTCCAATTTGTTAAACCGGTCGTCCCAAAGTTTTTGAAAGGGTTCTATGAAGTTTGCTATCTCTTTCATTTTATTTGGGTTTAGATGGTAATACATCTCTCGACCGTTAGGTTCTTTTTTTAATAATTCACATTCAGTTAAAATTTGTAAGTGTTTCGAAACGGTGGGTCTTTTGGTGTCAAACTGAGAAGCTATGGCTCCCGCGGTCATGGACTGGGTGGCCACAAGGAGGAGGATGGCCCTTCTTGTGGGATCTGCAATTGCCTGAAATACATCTCTTCGTAAATCCATTGTGTAGCCATTTGACTAATCAATAATATGTAGTCATTTGGCAACACTTTTTTTGTTTCGGGGGGTATCGCTTTTGTAAAACTTTCGCTTATATTTGATTGACTTAGCCCGTTAGATTAGCTAACCTATTGGTATGGAATATAACATTCATGACGCTAAATCCAGTCTCTCGAAACTCATTGTGCAGGCTCTAGAAGGAAAGGAAGTGGTGATCTCCAAAGCGGGAAAACCAGTTGTGAAGTTAGTGAGAATTACTTCTGATAAAAAGAATAAACGAGAGATAGGAATCTACCAAGGGAAAACAAAAATCTCAAAAGAATTTTTTGAACCTCTTCCCAATGAGGAAATCTCAGGCTTTTTGTCTTGAAGTATTTATTAGACACGCATACATATTTATGGATATTATATGAACCGGCGAACCTATCTAAAAAGGTTTTGCGAATTGTCGAAAATCCAGAAAATGAGTTGTATTTGAGTGTAGCAAGTATCTGGGAAATCATCATTAAATTTAAAATAGGAAAACTGAATCTACAATATTCTCCGGATAAAATCATTTCAGAATCGTTAGTTGCAATTGATTGTAATGTTTTGGAGATAACGATGGGGCATACATTTGGACTTCTAAATTTGCCCGATTTACACAAAGATCCTTTCGATCGTATTTTGGTTTGTCAATCTAACTTCGAAAAGATGGCAATTTTAACAAAGGATTCACTGATCACTCAATATGAAATAAATTCGATTTGGTGAACCAAGGAAAGTTGAGAAATGAATTTTCCGAATCAAATTTAAAAGAAGACTGCAATTGGGAAAAACCAGATTTTGAGGAACAATTGAGAGCGGAGGGCTTGGTCGGAGGAGGCGAAGGTCTCCGAGGACGGGAGCGAAGGCGCACCCCGGAGTACGCCCGGTCGTTTTACTTTAAGAACTTGGGTATAAGAAAAAGATTCGAGGCGCTCAACTTCCGAAAATAGAATCAGCGATTTTTCTATAACCCCAATCGCACTTCGTTATGGGATGAAACGTAAGAGTGATTGGTTGAGTGGGACTGGGAGTAGAACAGAACTTGTTTTCTTATTCTAACTATTTTTTTTAATCTTTTCAGCAACAAACGCCTTGTAGGCGGGGCTACCGAAACTCACGTCCATACGAATGATTTCGGGAGCAATGTAGGGATGATGTTTCATTATGTATTCTTCGATCGCATTGTACTTGTCAGCTTTTGCTTTGAGGAGGATTTTGTTTTCCGTATCAACAGTGATTTTCCCTTCCCATAAATAAACAAGTTCCACTTCAGGAAAGATGGTTCCTGAAACAATGATTCCTTGTTCTAACATTTCGGAGATTTGTTCTTCGGCCATATCGCGGTCGCCAATTGTGGTAAATACTAAAATTTCTTCTGAAGCCATAGGAAGTCCTTGTTTGTTTTTACAAAGATCGGCTCACATTGGTGAAACCCTTATACTTTTGGAGATTTATTTTGTAAGTAGGATTGGATTCCGTCTTTGACTTGGTCCACCATTCCTGACTCACGGACGGAGCGAACCACTCGTTGCCAAAATTTGATTTTGCCTTCAAACTCGTTCCAACCTAGTTGTAAGTCCATCCGTTTGATTTTGAGTAACATCCTAAGTTCAGTGAGTGACATGTCTTTTGGATCTTTGTCTAAATACCGGTCATGGTCTGTTAATGGATTGAATCTCATGGGATTATTTTTTCTTTAGAACGAGTGATAAAAAGAAAATAGCGAAGATTAAAAATCCAAATCCTGTTCCGAAACTTGCAAGGATAGGATCTCCTTCTGCGAGAAACTTCTGAATGCTTAAATACACACCATAGGATATGTAAACAAGGCCGAGGAAGATAAGGAAAAAAGAAGTGAAAACCCAAACGGAAGAAAGAACCAAATTCCTAATATAAATTTGGAGATTCTTTTGAATGTAAATCGCCATTACTTCGCCGTAAGCGATAAGTTTGGCGACTAAGTCTTCGAAGGCGGCTTTGATCCCGCCTTTTTTACGTTGTTTTGATTCTTTGTGATCCAATTATTTCTTCTTAAAAAACCAACCAAGCGCAAGTCCTAACCCAAGGCCTACACCAAATCCAATGACGGCTGCTTTTTGTGGGTGTTCTTTTACGTAAGATCCTACATTGTCTATGACTTCTTTTGCTTTGATAGAAGCCTCTTCACTTGCTTTACCTAACTTTTGTTTGATGTCGCTTACTTGTTCCATATACTTCTCCTTGGCTCTTTGTTCAATTTCTTTGGCTTTTTTCTCATACAACTTAATTTCGTCGATGAGGGATTTGTCTTTTTTCACTTCTTCCATAACGTATATTAGTCTGGGACTACTATGTTTTCAAAATTGTCTGTGAAACGATATCCGATTCCCCAAATGGTTTCAATCCATTCTGGTTGTGCGGAGTTTTTTTCTAGTTTAGAACGAATGCGTTTGATATGACTATCGATCATCCTTTCGAATCCATCCCATTCCACTCCCCAAACTGATTCCAAAATCATTTCGCGAGAAAAAACTTTCCCTGGTGAACCGGCTAAGAGTTGTAAAATATCAAATTCCTTTCTGGAAATATTGATGATGTTTTCGTTCAGAGTGACACGACGACGGATGGAATCAATTTTCAGAGCACCACGGATGATTTCTCCGGCTTGTCCCACATTGGGTTTGATCCCAATTTTTTTATCCCATCTACGAAAGAATACATCCACACGTGTTTTGAGTTCGCGAACTGAAAATGGTTTTGTGATGTAATCATCAGCACCTAACTCAAGTCCCATGATGCGATCAATTTCCTCTGTCCTTGCGGAAAGAATAAAAATTGGAGTACTTTCATCGGCTTTACGGATGCTACGGCAAATTTCCATACCATCAATGTCCGGTAAGGAGAGATCCAGAATCACTAAATCAGGATGATTGGATTTGTAAAATTTCAAACCGTCTTCGCCATTTTCAAAAACGGAGGTTGTGTAGTGAGCAGAATCGAGAGATTTCCGGATTAGGTTCCCGATATCCGGATCGTCCTCAATTACCAAAATATTTTTCATGTTTTTCCCTTGAGTTCTTTCTCAATTTGGTTCTTGTAGTAGAAAAAAAAAGTAAAAAATGGAATCAGGAACGCAAAGAGAAGCAAAATCGTGGGCGATGTTCGCCATCTCCGGACCAAGATTACGACCGTTGGAAGTCACAGAGAAATTAGGCATCCAACCGGATTATTACCACGGTGGGGATGTAAAAGACATCGAAAATATGACAATTCCAAGTCATTGGCAGCTCAATTCTAAATTGGGACCAGAATCTCCAGTCCTAGATCATATTTGGGATCTCTTAAAAACCTTAGCACCTGTTCGTAAAAACCTAAAAGAATTCACCGAAAGTTACGAATCCACGATTTATGCCTCCGTGGAGTTTGCATCTGAGTTCACAAAAGGTGTGATTCTGGACAAAAGGACTATGCTTTTGTTAGGTGAAATGGGTGTGAATTTAGAAATTATTCCCTGGGAACTCGATGAGACTCCCTAAGGATGGCTTCACTTGGGAAAATAAGCCGGATGAGACCAAATCGTTTTAAATAAATATACCCAGAGAGTGGGAGACCGAGAAGGACAAGGACTCGTTTTTTCAGGCGAAGGTCACGGGCCATGTTCAGTAGTTTTGTGAGTAGGCTCAACGGTAGATAGGGAAGGTTAGAAAGATCCATTTGGATATGAGATCTTGTTTGGAAAAACAACATATGCATCACAGAATCCATTTCTTCTTCTAGTTCCGCATGTACCTTCTTAGACAAAATGACAATTTCATACGCATTCTGAACTTCACGTACAGTGAGGTATTTTGTTTTTTTTGCCATTGGAGGTAATGGTATGATTTCTCTCTCAAAAGATACAGTTATTTTTCGATCTCAAGTTTTTAAGATGGTTCGTGAGATTCTATTTAGAAATGAATTTTTGGAGGTAGATACGCCGACACTCAAACCCATCGTGGGAATGGAACCATATCTTGATCCCTTTGAAGTCCGTTCGCCGAGTGGGCGTGAGAAAGGATATCTCATCACCTCTCCCGAATACAGTTTGAAACAAATGATGGCAAAGGGGTTGGATCGTATCTTTGAACTGGCTCATACTTTCCGCTCCGGTGAGATGGGAAGTGGGTTCCATTCCAAAGAATTTTTGATGTTAGAACTTTATGCCAAGGGAATGGATGATGTAGTGCTCAGACATTTTATTGAAAAATTCTTAAGGGAATTGATCCATATATTTGGAAGGAAAGAAGACCAAACGAAGTTGGCCAACCCCCAATGGATTCGTCATCTTTCTGTGGAAGAGGCTTTTTTACAAAATGTCGGACATGGATTTTCGAAGGAAGATTTATTAAAAACCATTACGACTAAAAAACTAACTTCTTCACCAGTTTTCGAACTTACCCAGTGGCAATACGAGGATCTTTTCTTTTTGGTTTTTTTGAATCTAGTAGAGCCGAAGTTAGGTGAAGGGATTGTTTTTTTATACGACTATCCGCCTGAATGTGCCGCACTTGCTAAAATTGTAGATGGAGTTGCCAAAAGGTTTGAGATTTATTGGGACGGACTAGAGCTTGCCAATGCTTTTTATGAACTGAGTGACGTAGAAGAACAAAAAAAACGGTTTTTAGAAGAACAAGAGTTACGTGCCAAACTGGGAAAAGAAGTGTTTCCAATGGATGAAGATTTCCTTTTGTCTTTAGAAAATGGATTTCCAAGTTGTGCCGGAATTTCCATTGGAATGGATCGGCTTCTTTTGAAATTATCTGGTAAACACGGACTAAGTGAGATTAGTCCGTATTGGATAGAAGTATAGAAATGGTTTAGTTTTCTTCTTGGAATTTTTCGCAAGACTCTGGCACTTTTCCTTCTTCTAAGTCTGCACATGAAAATGCCGCCATATCCTTAGCACATTTTTTCATATTTTCCAAATCTTCTTTGGTGAGTTTTTTTGTTGGTTTGTCATTCGTTGCCGGTTTTTGGCCTTCAACAACATAGTTTTTGTAGCGAGATTCACAGACGTTCCCATTCACAAACTGAGATTCGATCATCTTCCTTTGGTCGGCAGGAAGGTCTTTCAGTTTTTCTTTCATACACTCAGAGGTTTTCGCACACATCTTTTTAGAGAGTGCTTGGAATTCTTTAGCATCCTTTACAGTTTGTGCGGTGATGAAGAAGGGGGCGAGTATTAGTAAAAAAATAGAAATTTTTTTCATACGAAAACCCTCTGCTAACAAATGGCTTTCGTAAAGTTTTTTTTCGTTTCCTCAACCGAATGGTTGAGTCGAAAATAAATTGATTAATCTGGGGAAATTCCCTACATTCTTAGATTATGAAAAAAACCCTTATCTTAACCATTCTCTTTCTGTTTGCGGCAGGTCAGGCCTTTGCTCAGAACCTAACGCCTCGTAATGTGGTTGTTCTTCCTTCAGAACCAACTACAATTGAAGAATTCAAATCATTGCAGTCATCGATTGCAACCACTCCAGAAGGTGCTGCTTCCATGCTTGTACTTGCAATTTCACTTTATGGAAAAAATCCAGACTTAGGTACAAAAACAATGACCCTTTCGGTAGTTTCGAAAAATCGACAAAAGTCCAACAAACCTTCCGCTGTTGATGGAATGGATTTGGGGAATGGTGATAAATTTCTTCTTGGTCAATTGGATAAATACAAAATGTTATCCAATGGTTATTGGAAAGGAGCAGAACCTTCCAATGGATACACTCCTAGTTTGCCTTTGACAGTCGAAACATATACAAATCCTTATTCGGGTGAGGAATCCAGCGGCAGAATCAAACTTTTTGTGGCCACTCGGGGAGCTTCTAGTTTTCGTCCAGTGACCGTGGAAAAAGATTCTGATGGACTTTGGCGTGCCAAAGAAATGAGTTCTTTATTTGTTGGAATGATGCCAGCCAAATAGATGTTAGATTTTATTTTATCACTACATCCAGTGGTATTGGCACTTCTTGCCACTGGGTTTACTTGGTTTTGTACAGCCTTCGGTGCCGGTTTTGTTTTTTTCTTTCGAACCGTACCAAGGCCTGTGTTCAATGCAATGCTCGGTTTTGCTTCGGGGATTATGATTGCTGCCAGTTTCTGGTCTCTTCTTTTACCCTCGATTGAACTTTCAGAAAGAGCCGGAAATCCCGCTTGGTTTCATGTGAGTCTTGGATTTTTATCCGGTGGTTTGTCTTTATATCTTTTACATAAACTTCTTCCCCATTTGCATGTAGGTTTGGAGGAAAATCGTTTGGAGGGGGGAAGGTCTTCTTTCCAAAGGAGTTTACTTCTTGTTCTTGCTATTACCTTACACAATATACCAGAAGGTTTGGCAGTAGGCGTCGCCTTTGGAGCGCTTGGTGACGGGTTTACTTATGAAGCTCTTATGGCTGCGGTTGTAGTTGCTTTTGGGATTGGAATCCAAAACATCCCCGAAGGTGCCGCTGTATCCATTCCTTTGTTAAGGGAGGGTTTTTCGACACGGAAAAGTTTTTGGTATGGACAACTCTCTGGATTTGTAGAACCTATCGGAGGGTTATTCGGAGCGGCTCTTGTTTTTTATGTAGAAAGTTTGTTACCTTTTGCTCTGTCTTTTGCGGCAGGGGCGATGATCTTTGTGGTTGTAGAAGAACTCATTCCAGAATCACATACAGGAAAAGAAACAGAAATGTCCACTCTCGGTGCTATGATTGGTTTTGTTCTTATGATGGCATTGGATGTGGGTCTTGGATGATGAGGTTTCAGTAAGAAAGATTTGTTTATCGTAAGGTTTTGAAAACTATACTTGCAAGTTTTCTTATATTTCTATAAAATGATCCAAATGTTAAATAGAAATATTACGACCGTTATACTAGTTTTTATTTTCTATATTTCATGTGCTGTAGATATCAAACAAATTCCACAGCCCAGGGAAACAAAAGATAGTCTATACCCAATCATCAACAAACCAGTGTATATTGAAGCCATGATAGAAGTTACAAATTTAAAGGTTTTGGATCGATGTGCAAAAGAAATAACAAAATATTTGCAATAACATTTGTTTTGTTATTTGGGGCTTGTATCTCTTTGCCAGAAAAACCAAAAAATGAGAAAGAAAATTGTGTGGCTCATTTTTTTCATACAAAACGTAGAATGCGAGAAATCCAAATAGAAAATCGAAATTTTACCACCGCCATTTCCGGTTTATCTTTTATGGTGGGATTTTGGGCAGGTCCGGCAGGACTGACACCACTACTAGTTCTACCATACACTCAATATAAAAACAAAAATAGAGTGGATGTCATTCAATCTGAGTATGAATCCAAGTATTGCGATGTTTAAAAAATAATTTAAGGAAAATGAAATGAAAAAAATGAGACAAATAATGGTAATCGGGATTACTTTATTTTTGTTCCATTGTGCCAACACCTCTTATTACCAGACTTGGGGTAAAAATAAAGTACGGATGAATGGTTTTTCGACGAGTGAAGGGTATTCTGTTTATAGTAAGTTTAACTTTTCTTTTACTAGGGTTTACCTTTTTTGGGGACTTTCGAATGTTAGAGATAAGTCTTTGGATGAACTTTTAGCCGAAATCTATTTGAAATATCCGAACGCTAGTATTGGTGATCTAAAGATTGCAGAAGAGTATGAGTTTTCGGATGGAATGGTTGATTTGGTCACAGGTGGGATAGTGCGGCCATACACTCTTCATATTAAAGGTAACGTTTACACACTAAATCAAAGGACTCTTAAAAAATGAAATTTTATTATATAACCAGCATTATTGCTTTCCTCTCTATTTTTAGTTGCGCTTCGTATAAATATGAAATTACAGATACTAACATCCCTGTCAGTTTTTCCAACGACCTAGAGACCAACGACAAGTTTAGAGAGTTTCGTATTGAGACAAAACTTTCTTGGTATTTATTTGACACACAACCAATAGACACTTTTGACCTTGATGAAATCATTCGAACTAACTTGCCGAATGCAAAAAAAATATGTAATCTTCGGATTCATTCAAAAGAAAATGTTGCCGATTCAATGATCCGAACACTAACAACTGGTATACAATTTCTTTTTACTTCCAATCGAGCTCTGTACTCACAAAGGACTGTCATTATTGAAGGTTTGGTTGTGGAATAGGTAGGTTGTGTATAGTTTTAGTTTATTTCCAAATGTAATCGGAATGATCTGATTCAGATGAATTATTTTCCTTGGTAAAAATTATGAAATTAAGATTTTCTTTGTCTTTAGTATTTGTTTTGTTTGTTATTTTTTTCGTTAATTGTTTCGCATACCATATTAAAAATGGGAATGTTGGTCCAGTTGCTTCGGCCCTTGACAAAGGCCAAGACATTAACGAAAAAAATGAGGAAGGAAACACTCCTTTAATGTTAGCATCTCGTTACAAACAACATGAAATGATGAAGTTGTTGCTTAGTCGCGGTGCAAAAATTAATGAAACAAATTTGAAAGGAGAGACTGCTCTAACGTTATCGACTTCTCGGTTAGACCTTGTAGGAGTGAAAATTTTACTCGAACATGGAGCCAACCCAAATATCATAAAATCTAACGGTGACTCCGCCCTACATTCTGCGACAATTTCTGGGAATGAGGAAATCGCATTCCTTTTGATCAAACACGGTGCTGACGTCAGGGGAACTCAGCAATCGCAAGCCAACCTATTGTACTGGGCATCCCATTCTTGTTCCTTAAAACTAGTTACGTATTATTTAGGTAAAAACATTAACCCGGAATGGAAATATCTTTATGGTGCTACTCCAATCATGACAGTTTGTGCTACCTACAAAGATGCCAAAGAGGCTGTGAATCCCGAAAAAATTGTAAAAATATTAATTGAACATAAGGCAAATGTAAATGCAAGATCGGATGCGGGTACAACTCCTTTACACGCTGCGGCTTCAGACCCAAATTTTTTTCAGGCCAAGGCATTGATCGAAAACGGAGCCGAAGTGAATGCACTTGATAATCTAGGAGAAACTCCCCTAATGAAAAGTGTGGGTAGCGGTTTTACATATTATGTTGAGGTAAGAGTGATCAAGCTGCTTCTTTTGAATGGTGCAGACAAAACAGTCAAAGATAATTTGGGGAAAACCGCTTATGATCATGCTGTCAAAAATCGATTACCAAAAGAGTATTTAGATTTAGTCCGCTGAATGATTTGTATCATTTATATTTATACGAAATGATTTTAAATCAAATTTCACCTTTTGTGGGAGTTCATTGTGAAACCACGACCACTGGAACTTTGTTGAAACATATTGGAATCGAACTTTCCGAACCAATGTTATTTGGCATTGGGGAAGGTCTTAGTTTTATATTTTGGAATATGAAATCTATGGACTTTCCTTTTATTGGTGGACGGATTAAGCCAGACCAACTAACGACTAATATTGCTAAAAACCTAAATTTAAAACTGGAAATTCAGGAAACAACTTCAAAGTCCAAGGCTTGGTCATCAGTTCAAAATTTGATAGATTCAGGAATACCTGTTGGTCTGAAATTGGATTGTTTTCATTTGGAATATTTTTCTAAACCTTTTCACTTTGCGGGTCATTATGCGGCCCTATATGGATACGATGAATCAAATGTTTATTTGGTGGATACAAAACAACAAGGAACGAAGGTTCATACCTCTTTAAAAAGTTTGGAATTGGCTAGGAGTGAAAAAGGTCCCATGGCTTCCAAAAATCTTTTTTACACAATTGGCCTGGGTAAAAAACAAACGAACTTAACAAAAGTAGTGAGGTTGGCTGCAAAAAATAATGCACGTGAATACCTCAGTCCTCCCATTACAAATGTTTCATTTCAAGGGATTCGAAAACTTGCATCGTATTTGGAGAAGTGGTTTCATTCTTCGAAGGATATCCAAAGAGATTTTGGAACTACGGCAATGATGATGGAAAAGGCAGGGACGGGTGGTGCCATTTTTCGGAATTTGTATAGAGATTTCCTTTTAGAATCCTATGAATTAACCAAAGACCCTATTTTTAAAAATACGCATCTCCAATTCAAAGAGGTAGCAAACCATTGGACAGAGATTATTTCCTTGTTTGATTCTTTAGGAAAAAAAGGTGACGAACGTTTGTTAAGTGAAATCAAAAACCTCCTCCACACGATTGCTGATTTAGAGTTTTCTGCCATGAGTGATTTGTTAAAATTAAAGGAGGTTTGATCTATCTTTAGCGCCAGCGATTGCAGCGGAAATCCTTTCGCAACTGCGAAAGATTGGAGCGTAAAGCGCGGTCGCATCTAACAAAAAAGGTTACTTCCGGTTAACAATGGCGAGGCGCCAAAGAAGGTAGAAAAACAACTTTGGGCCTCAAAAATATACCGTCTTAACTTGAAGTTCTGTTTAGAACTGAGCCGTTACCATAAGGTAAGCAAACTGAGCATTTTTTGAAAATTGGTTTGTATAAACTTGGGAGCTTACGGTGCGGTCGTTCACCTTGTTTTGGATGGCATCTCCCGCATAAATCAAACTATACCCACATTCTAAAATTAAATTTTGGTAGGGGACATTGTATTTAAAATCTAATTCACGAAATAAACTTTTCCCAAGCATGGAAACCGGACGATTGTTTCCCGTTCCATTTTCTGTTAACACTTGGCTCACATCATACTGGTTGTTTGTTATGGATTCGGTGCTGGCTCCTGATTTAGCAACACCAGCAATGTCATACCAACTGTCTTGGAGTTTGTGTTTTTCGATGGCAAAATAATCCATACGAAATGATCCGTAAGCTCCCAGGTTGTAACTGATGTTTACTGATTTTGATTTCATATTGACCCAACTTACTTGGTCGGCCATCCCATAAAACAAATGGTTGGTGTGGAATAAATTTTGGAAACTAGCAACGGATCCGTCTGTGCGATTAGGATCTCCACTCCCCACATCATAAGCAACACCGACTCGTAATTTATTAATTGTGTAACCGAAATCAGCACCGAAGGCGTAAGTTTTGTATCTTTCTCTTTCGGCATAAAGACTATGTTTATAGTTTGTATTAGTTAATGGATCAACTAACGTAACTTCAGTTCGGTGGTCATCCCATCTTGGTCTGATGGATTTTCCTGTAGTTCCTGTTTGTACAACATATTCAAAGGAATAATCAAAAGTTTGGAGAGATTTTTTCCCAGCTTGTGTTTTGTTCGTTACTCGAATCCCATAGGTATGGAGTATGTCCCATCTACCGGCTCGGGATTCGGGTGTTCCTGTTTCCCCTGTGGTGAGGATGAGAGATTGGTTGGTTCGTAAGTATTCCTTTTGCAAACCTAAATAATACAAATCAATGTGAAAGTAGTCGGAGGGTTTGAGTGTATTAAAAAATCCTGTGAAATAAGAATCACCTAACTCTTGTCTTTGGGCATCTAATTTAGGTGTACAGGCTTTTGTTCCATTATAAGGACAATCCATATAAGTATTATATTGTGTTTTGACACCAAAGGCCGTTGTGTTCCCTGTTATATCGGAGTGACGTTCGCTGACTGATGTTACAAACAAATGAGAAGAGATGTATTTATCATCCCATTTCAATCTGAGTCCATCAAAACTTCGGCCTACATTTGTCCAATCTAAAGATCCCACCAACCGTTCGTCACCATATCTTAAAATTTGACGACCTGCTTGGATATGTAGTGGAAGGCCTAAATTATTTTTTACTTCAATATAAGCCTCGCGAACATCTGTACTTTGTCTAGTTCCGTCATTGGCGGTTGATAACCCTGTTAGGGAACCTTTTTCGGCTCCCCAGAGTCGTGAATCTTGGAAGGTAATTTTAGCGACCACATCTTTTGTGAATTCTTTTTGAACCCAAAATTGTATCTTTTGGCCTGTAAAATCGACATTGTCATTGGTAGTTCGATTGAAATCAAAGTTATATTTCATTTCTGGACGGACACGAACCATAGCCCCGGCACTGAATCCATCAGACCAAGTTGGTGGAGTCACCGGCTTCGGCGCTTCTTGTATGGTTTGGGTCGTAGAGTTTGTGTTTGGTGATAAGCTCGGAGTTTCTGGAGTTGGTGTTGTCGTTTGTCCAAAGAGCCCATAACTAATGAACAGATAAAAAGAAAGTAGGGTGGTTGATAATCTTCGCTTCTGCATTTTCTAAAAGACCAAATTTGCGGTCTTCTCCTATGCGAAGCGAAAATGCAAGAATCGTACAGAATGGAGGAAAAAAGGTTAAAAATATTTAATTTCTAATAAAACCTAGGCAATTTGTAATTTTCTTGGAATATATTATAAAACATTGGAAAAGTTTTGCCAGTAATTTGTATTTATGTTCATCAAAATGTTCCCATTTTCAGAATAATGTGTATATCCTGTACGGATTGTCCCAAAAAGAAAATAGATTTTCCCACTTGGAATCTTTGCAATATTGTAGATGAGTACAGGCGCCGTGGAATGGGAGATAGTTTTTAGATTCAATGGTTCATACATTTCTAACTATGGATTTTTCCAAAACAAACTAACATTGATTTCTTTAGAAGTAAGAACTTTTAGGAGTATGAATAGAAGAACCATTGAGCTGTTTCTAAATTGAATTTGTTATCCATTCCCTCTACAAGTGGAGTCAATGATTTTGATAAAAAACATAAGAATACGAATAAGAGGTATCAATTCTTTCTGTTTTTTTGAATGTATTAAATCGAATAAACTTTAAGTATTACGGATAAATGAACTGTAACAAATGTAATCTGACCATCTATCCGAGAATTATTGGTATTCAATTTGAAAGATTTCTTTCTTATTTTCTTAATAAAAAATTTGACTCTCTTCATGCAGGTTTAGAATATATGGAATGAAATTGGTTAAAATTTTTCTAATCGTAATCTCTTTGTTACTCTTTCAACAATGTATCACTATTATGGGCTGGAAGTGTGTAAACGAATGTAAAAATAATTCCGGCGAATACACGTCAGGTGTGAATGACAAATACATTGGACCAACAGCGATAAGTCCCAAACTAAGTAAAAATATATTTTTCTTTGGTAACATCTTTCCTATTGGGAAAGGTAAACTCATTTATGGTGAAGAAACTCCTGGTTCCAAACGAGCATTTAGAGACACAGGTGATTCTTATGAAGGAGATTTTGGCTGGGACGATGCAGGGATGTATAGCGTTTACTCGGGCGAAGGAACCTATACCACTGCCAATGGTACTGTGACAAAAACTTTTTGGGAAAAGGACTTTGTGAAAATCGGTGCTCCGGTTGAGAAAAAATTAGTAAATGGCAGAATCATAAAAGGGATTTTTGAGGTAAAAGATTTATTATGTGAAGGAAACTGCGTTGATGGTTATGGGCTTGAGACAATGGGTAAAGATGATTTTTTCAAAGTTGGAGATTTTAAGAACAGCAAATTAAATGGTAATGGAAGTTTTTTTAACGGGCTAGTCTATTTAAAGGGAAAGTTTAAAGATGATTTATTGGTGGAGGGACACGTTTTTTGTATGAAGACAAATGCAAATTTTTGTCTATATCTAACAGAAAACTACCGAAATAATCCTCTTTACCAAAACAAAGGATATCTTAGCGTGAAGAATGTTCCAAGAGAATAACATTCGATCAATTATCGAAAGTAGAATTAGATTAGAATCGATTTCTACTTTCTTAAATTTCATTAGATTTAGAGATATCATTCCATTTTAAACAAATCTCACATCAAAGGAGTTGAGGCAAGATGGATATTATAAAAAGATTCGTTCCAATTCACATAATTTACCTATTGTTATTGGGTATTGTTTCTATATTGAATCTTAATTGTGATTTTACCGGTACTGTTTCCATTGAAAATACTAGAGATTCTGAGATTATGATTGAACTTAGTTTTAATCATTGCATAAAAGAATTGCCGTCATGTTTTGAAAGGCCAGGGTTATTTAGAAACAGTGGAAGTCGGAACGCCCATTGGGAAGAGGATATAAAACCTTACCTTTCATTCAAAAATTGCAAATTGTATTTAAAAATTCCAGAAGAGTCTACTTTTTATATGAGTAATGTATTAAACGGATGGAACACCCGTTGCCTGCCCATCTTGAGTAAAATAAAATACGGAAATGAAGTTGGTTTTGTTGAAATTGTAGGCGAAGAAATATTGAATTCCTTTGAGTCTGAAAATAGATTCAATTTTAACTTAAAAATACCAAAAAGAAATGTATTTAGAGAATAATGTGAATTTAACTATTCTTTTTGGTCATCCAATTTAGATCACATAACAATAGAACGAAATTGTACGTTTATCTATTGTAAAAAAATTCATTCCCAACTCACCACAACTTTTCCAAAATGTTTTCCTGTTTGTAAATATTCCAATGCTTGTGGGACTTCCTCCCAACCGAACACTTTGTCCACAACGGGTTTCATTTTGTTTTGTTCGATGGCCCGATTCATTTTTTCAAAATCGGCACGGCTGCCAACAATCACACCTTGGACTTTGACACCCTGCATGAGGATGGGGTAAAGGGAAAGGCTGGATTCACCTCCAGCTAAAACACCGATAAGGGCAATGGTTCCGTAAGGTTTGACACTCATCATTGACTTTTGCATGGTGCCAGCTCCGCCCACTTCGATGATGAGGTCAGCTCCGGCCATCTTCGTTGCTTTTCGAACATCTCGTTCCCAATTGGTTTTGTTTGTATAGTTGATGGTAACGTCTGCCCCGAGGGTTTTAGCACGGTCTAGTTTTTCGTCACTGGATGAGGTGATGATGACTCTTGCCCCCATCATTTTTGCAAATTGTAAGGCAAATAAAGAAACACCACCAGTGCCTAGACAAAGGACATCGGATCCAGGTTCAATGCCTCCAAAATTCACAACGGCATTGTAAGCGGTAAGGCCAGCACAACCTAAGGTGGCAGCTTCTTTGTCTGTTAAATGACTTGGGGTAGCCACAAGTCCTTCTTCGGAGAATTTTCCATAGTTCGCTAAACAGCCGTCATGTGGGCCTCCGAGGGTGGAACGAAGGTTGTCCATATTGGGAGATCCGTCCATCCACTTCTGGGCAAAGATGGGAAGCACCCGGTCTCCTTTTTTCCAAAGAGTGACCTCTGAGCCCACTGCTTCTACCACACCAGCTCCATCAGAACATGGAATGAGGGGGAGTTTTTGTCTAGGATTGTATGTCCCAATCACCATTAAATAATCGCGATAATTCAGTGAAGTTGCTGTTAGGCGAACGAGTACTTCTTTAGGAGCCAGTGATTCAGAAAGATCCCTTGTCGTTTGTTTTAGGTTTTCTAATCCGAATGATCCTTGGATTTCCCATACTTTGTTTAACATATTCCCTCGTTCGATTTAGAATCAAAATTCACTCGTCAGATCCTAAGGTCTCCTTATCCTGTGTCGAGTGGGAATCAGAAGAAAGGGGCGTTATGAAAAAAGATTTTTGGAACGATAGGGTGGTAGTGATCACCGGAGCCACAAGTGGGATTGGGAAAGCATTGTATGAAGAACTCGCTGTTTATCCCTGCGAACTTGTCCTTGTGGCAAGAAGGGCCGCCGAAATTACTGAACCCAAAAACAAACACGAAGGCACAGTCATTCACCGTGTGGCTTGTGATTTGTCCGATCCTACTTCTGTATTGGATGCCATAGAGTGGATTGGAAAACAGGTTCCTAAAATTGATGTTTTGTTTAATAACGCAGGAATCACAGCTCATGGTCGTTTTGATTCCCTTTCGATGGATGTGTATCGGAAAACCTTCGCCACGAATTTTTTTGGACCCATCCAATTCATCCGTGGACTTTTGCCCCTTCTTCTAAGTGCCAAAGGAAATATTGTTACTACATCTACTGTATCCGCTCTCTATGGAGTGCCTGGGCGTGCGGCATATTCGGCATCCAAGTCTGCTCTACATGCGGCGCTCGAATCCCTTCGGATTGAAACTTTGAAGGATGGCCTTGGTGTTTCTCTCGTCTGTGTTCCTTATACGGACACAGGTTTGCGAACTTCAGGTCTTGATGCCAGTGGAGGAGTTTTATCGGAAGCACCTGCCAAGGGAAAACGAAAGACAGCCAAAGAAGTGGCTCATGTTTTGATGTCGGTAGCCAAAGACAAAGAAGCAAGGCTTGTGACATTCAATCTGTCCGGAAAATTTTTGGAATGGATGCGATTTTTCTCCCCAAAATTTTTAGAAAAAATTCTTTATAAAAAACTTTATGAGGACTTCAAATCTCACTGAACCCTGTCTAAACCAAGGTATAGGGAGAGGATCTATCCTTTGGAAAATTTATTATTTTCGTATTTAACGGCAGTTATATTTACGTTTTTTTTTATGAGTCTGATGTGGTTTTGGGGTAAGTCGAGAGACAACTACGCAGTCATTGATGTGGGTTGGGGACTTGTCATCGCCGGGATCGCGAGTGTCCTTGTTTCTTTTGGAACGGGGACGGTGTTTGCAAAATGGGCGGTGCTTGTTCCTGTCTGGATTTGGGCCGTTCGTTTATCAGGGTTTCTTTACTTCACTCGCATCCGTACAAACCATCCGGAAGACAAACGATACGCTGGATTTCGAAAGGACTACGGTGAAAAAGTCCACCAGAAGATGTTCACCAATGTATTTCTGTTACAAGGATTTTTAGCCCTTCTTCTTTCTGTCCCATTCTATTTTGCTGCCCATTGGAAATTATTTCCTAACTCTGGAATCATGGGGCCTAACGGGTATTTGATAGTTCTTCTCGGTTGGATTTTGTTTGTGGCCGGTGTGATTGGGGAAACCATCTCGGATCGCGACCTTCACAAATTTGTGGTTGATCCAAAAAATAAAGGTAAAGTCTGTGATTTGGGCCTTTGGAAGTACACAAGACATCCCAATTATTTTTTTGAATGGGTGATTTGGGTGGGGATTGGGATCATTCCGATTCTTTCTGCGCCAGAGGCGATACTTTCACTTCTCACCCCTCTCTTTATGTTTGTATTGTTACGATTTGTTTCCGGTGTTCCTTTTGCGGAGAAATATTCGCTGCTTTCTAAGGGTGATGTTTTTCGCGAATATATGCGCACCACAAATGCATTTTTCCCTTGGTTCCCTAAACAAAAATAAAAAAGGATAAAACATGAATTTTACGGATTCTACAAATAAAGAAGAAGGATCTTCTTTTGACATCAACTCACTTTTAGAAAAGGATATTTTCCCTGATTGGCTGATTCGGTTTCGGATCCGCCAACTTTTAAAACTTCGGATTCGCCAAGAAAGAAAAGAAAATGTTACGGCCCAACTCCAACATAAAATCAACTATGTGAACGAGTTAAAAAAATCTCCTATTGCAGTTCATACTGCGGCTGCCAACGAACAACACTACGAAGTCCCTAGCGATTTTTTTACTTATGTGATGGGACCTAGGATGAAGTATTCTTCTGGGTACTGGCAAAGTTTGGATACAAGTTTTGCTGAATCCGAAGAAGATATGTTAAGGATTACTGTAGAACGTGCAGAAATCAAAAACGGAATGAAGGTTTTGGATTTGGGATGTGGTTGGGGGAGTATCTCTCTTTATATTGCCGAAAAATTTCCCAAATGTAAGGTCACCGGTGTTTCTAACTCACGCACACAAAAAGAATTCATCGACAAACGAGCCAAAGAACGTGGATTAAAAAACCTAACCATCATCACAAAGGACATGAACGATTTTACCACCAAAGACAAGTTTGATCGGATTGTTTCAGTAGAGATGTTGGAACATATGAAAAACTACGAAAAACTTTTTGAAAAACTATCTAAGTTCCTTGTGGCGGATGGAAAGTTTTTTGTACATATTTTCACACATAAAGAATTTGCATATCCATTTGAGGTCATTGATAAAACCGACTGGATGGCGAAATACTTTTTTACTGGTGGGCAGATGCCTTCGGATGATTTGTTTTTATATTTCCAAAAAGATTTTCTCATCGAAAATCACTGGGTTGTGAATGGAACTCATTATGCGAGAACTTCTGAGGCTTGGTATGACAATATGATTGAAAACAAGGATAAACTAATGCCTATCCTTGCGAGTACTTACGGCGAAAAAGAAAAAACCAAATGGTTTGTGTATTGGAAAGTTTTCTTTCTCGCCTGTGCTGAGTTATGGGGTTATCGAAACGGTGAGGAGTGGTTTGTGAGCCACTACTTGTTTCGAAAACGCTGAGTTTTTTTCCCAGCCGCCTTTACGTAAACGCCACCTTCTTTTTTCGAAGAGGGTGAGCTGCTACGGCGAGAATCCCCACCTCGGTCGCTCCGTTCTCCACCGGATCTAGAACCGCCACGGTATCCACCACGACTTCCGCCGCCAGATCCGCCATCATCACGACGTCGTCTTCCACCAGACCCACCACCAGGAGGAGTTTCACTCCATTCCCCAGGTGTTTTTCCGATTTTTTCCGGTCCACTGATTTTGGTTTTATCAAGCATTGTGGAAAGAAGTTTTAAAGATAACGAACGTTTATCGTCTAACTTCAAAAGTTTTTCCAAAACTTCTTCTGCATCTGCATGGATTTCCGTTTCTACGACTCTGTTTAGGAAGTCTTCTTCTCTTCTTGCAAGAACTTCTTTTTTCGTAGGAAGGGCAGCAATCGTAAGATTCATTCCCGATGTACCTTTCAGTCTTAGAAGGGCACGAGATTCTCTTGTTGTTACAAGAGTCACTGCTTTTCCAGACTTTCCAGCGCGACCTGTACGACCAATTCTATGTGTATAACTTTCGCTATCAAATGGAAGGTGGTAGTTGATCACAAGAGACAAATCTTTTACATCAAGACCACGTGCGGCAACATCAGTTGCGACAAGGATTTTGACTCGGCCATCGTGTAGGCTTTTTAAAACTTGTTCCCTTTGTTTTTGGTTTAGATCCCCGTGAAGTGCTTCGACAGGATATCCTTTGAAACCAAGGGTTGCTTTTAAATCATCTGCTTCTTTTTTCGTTTTTGTGAAAATGATCGCCTTGTATGGGTTTTCATAATCCAAAATTCGAACAACAGCAATTTCACGTTCTGCTTCATCGATCACGTAGTACACTTGTTCGATGTTCTTAGAAGATTTTTCTGTTGCTGCAATTTTTACATGAGCGGGGTGCGTTTGGTACTTACTTGCCAACTTTTTAATAGGCTCCGGCATAGTTGCGGAGAAAAGTAAAGTTTGTCTTTTGGTTGGTAGTAGATTAAAGATGGATTCAATATCATCCATAAAGCCCATATCGAGCATTTCATCTGCTTCATCCAAAATCACCATCGAAGGTTTGAAATTTTTAAGTTCCTTTCCTTTCAATAGGTCGAGAAGTCTTCCTGGAGTTGCAACGGCAACTTGGGCACCTTTGGCCACTTGTGTGATTTGTTTAGAATAGGAACTGCCGCCATAAATAGTGGTGGTTTTGATTCCTAAATGTTTTCCCAATTTAAACAATTCATCAGATACTTGCAAAGCAAGTTCACGAGTCGGAGTGAGGACAAGCACTTGCATGCCATCATTCACTTGGATTCGGTTCAAACAGGGGAGTCCGTAAGCTGCAGTTTTTCCGGTTCCGGTCTGCGCTTGTGCGATTAAATCTTTTCCTTCCAATACGAGCGGAATCGCTTGTTTTTGGATAGGGCTTGGTGATACGAAGCCTGCTTCAGTGATTCCTTGTAGTATTTCAGGACGTAATCCGAAGGATTGGAAGTCATTTCCAACTTCGGTGTCATTCTTAGTCATGGAAATAGGATACAATAAAAAAATGGCCTAAAAAAGAAAGGTAAAAAATACCAGAATGGCTAGTGCCTTCGGTCGGCAATTTCCTTTAGGTGGTGGTAAAGATCCTCTTTGAGATAGGGTTTTGGCATAAAATACTCAAATCCAGAGGATAGGATATGGTTTTTTTCTTCCGGCATACAAAGTCCGGTGCAGGCAAATAAAACCGGGCGATTCGGTTTTTCCGCCAGACCTTTCGCAATTTCTGTTCCATGTTTTCCCGGCATCTCAATGTCCAAAAAGGCAATGTCATAACTTGTGTTGGTTAATTCTTTTTCTGTATCAATCCCGTTATTTGATTCGGTGATTTCAAATCCAAGAGGTTTCAAATAACTGCGTAGGACCTTTCGGTTGAGATCATTATCATCGGCAATCAGGACTTTTTGTGGTTTTGCAAAAGATGGTAATTTGGATTTAGAGTTTGTATTTGTAGTTTGGGTTTCGTTTTTTTTCGATTTCCAAAGGATAGGAATTTTGACTTTAAATGTGGAACCTTCACCTAATTTAGATTCTACTTCAACTTCACCGCCCATTTCTTCTAAAGAAAGTTTTACAATAGAAAGTCCAAGGCCAGAACCGGAGATACCACAACCTTCGGGAACAAATTCATTGTACTTTTGAAAGAGTCTATCTTTTACCTCTGGAGAAATTCCAGGACCAGTGTCTTTGACTTCTATATGTAAAATCCCGTTCTCTTCAGTTTTCGTTTCTAAACGAACTGTAAAAGTAATATTCCCTTTGTTTGTAAACTTCACTGCGTTGGCAGTTAGATTCCAAAATATTTTTTCTAACTTTCTTTTATCGGAATGAATGGTTAAGTTTGAACCCGCTTGGTTATGAAGAAAAAAATTTACTTTTTTACGTTTGGTTTCTGCTGTAAAAAACGAATTCAAAATATCTAAACATTCTCGAAGTTCAAACCATTCATTTTTAAGTACACTTACGTTTTCTTCTAACCTAGAAATTTCAATGGTATCATTTACCAAATGTAAAATGACTTCTCCTGCGTTTTTGATATGATCCACATAACCTAAAATGGTTGGATTTAATTCTGTTTCACGAATCATCTCCGACATACCGAGAAGAGAGTTCAAAGGGTTCCGAATGTCGTGGCTTATTGCAGCGATAAAATCTCTTTTGGCTGCGGTGGCTTTTTCGGCAGCGAGTTTTTCAATTTCGAGTCGTTCTGTGGCCTTTCTCATCTGCAACAAACGAATGGTTTGTTTGGCAAGGAGATTCAACATTTGCATCTGCTCCCCATTCAATTCCCTTGGTTTGTTATCGATGACACAAAGTGTGCCTAGTTTGATTTGGTCGCCCAAGGCCAGAGGAATCCCTGCATAAAACATAACATTGGGTGATTCCAACACATAAGGATTATTATAAAAACGAATGTCTTCTTTGGCATTAGGAACAACAAAGGGTCCATCACCTAAAATGGCATGAGCACAAAAGGCAAGAGACCTTGGGGTTTCACGATCTTCCAACCCATGATGGGACTTGAACCACTGCCTAGTTTCATCCACCAAACTCACAAGAGAAATAGGGGCTTCACAAATTAAGGAAGCGAGTCTTGTGATTTCATCGAACATTTCCTCTTCAGGAGTATCGAGGATTTCGAGTCCTTTTAAGGCCGAAAGACGTAGAGTCTCATTTTTCGGTAAAGGGGCAATGATCATACGAAGTTTAGACGAAATCATTTTCGCCTAAAGGAAAGCAAATTTTCCTTTTTTTATATGAGTCTAAATCCTATGAAACGAATTTCCATTTTGTCTTTCATTTCGTTATCTCTAGTCTTTTATTTGTTTCTGGTAACTTCCTGTTCCCAAACTTCCTCCGGCTCAGCGAAAAAACCGGAGAATCCAGAACTGCGGAAAAAACTCACGGATCTCCAATACCGTGTCACCCAAGAAGATGAAACAGAACCTCCTTTTCAGAACGAATACTGGGACAACCACCAGTCGGGTATCTACGTGGATATCGTTTCGAAAGAACCTTTGTTTAGTTCCAAAGATAAATTTGAGTCAGGCACCGGTTGGCCTAGTTTCACAAGACCACTCGTCAAAGAAAACGTGATCGAACTGACAGACAATTCTTATGGAATGACTCGCACAGAAGTACGTTCTAAAAAAGCAAATTCTCATTTGGGACATGTATTTGATGATGGGCCAAGACCAACAAACAAGCGATATTGTATGAATTCGGCATCCATGGAATTTATCCCTAAAGACAAACTGAAAGAAAGAGGGTATGCAATTTTTCTATCTGAATTTACGGAATCAGGTAAGGACTAGGGATTACTAAAGCAAGGCAGTAGATAAGCGTTCTTCGTTGTTATGCCATTTATAGTAAGCCTGACGCCAATATAATTTCAATGGTTATTTTTTGATTACTTAGGTTAGGTTTTTTTACGTGAAAAGTTGGCCCAGGGTTTTCTTCCTCCGCATTTGCGATTTGTTTCCCTGAAAGAAACTCGTAATTTGTATCAAATTGGATATTTCTTTTTTGAAGATGTTTTATCACTATTTTTAAGTCAAAATCGTTTTGATAAAACTTTGACAGGTTTATCAATTTTTCAGTGAGTAGATTGATAATTTTCTTTTGATCCGAAAACTTCAAATTTGAGTTAGTTTCAATCTTTATTATATGAGTGAAATAATCACATCCGCCATTTCTGATTGAGAAATTAGTATCTTTGATTTTGAATTCTTCATTATAGGTGAGTTCTTTTCTGTTAAAATTAGCTTTTTTTTCCAAACCAATGACTGTTTCCGTTGGGATAGATCTGCTACAAAAGGTAATATCCTTTTCAAAAGTTTTTGAATCCGTAATATAATAACCGAAAACCCAGCCGACTAAATCACTTGAAGTTTTAACTAAATAGAAATAATCCTTTTTTTCAATTTTTCCGATTCGGGTAGTTGACTCAGATTCAGATTTTTCGCCTACGAAATCGACTGTTTCGTTTTCTTTTAAAATAGTTAGGATTTTTGAATCTAAGGAAGGTGATTCTCTCAGTCTTACTGACTTTGCATTTACGTAAAAGTATGTTTTTTCTGAATATAAATTAGTAGAAATTATGAAAATTAGTATTATGCATTGTTTAATCATAGTTGCTTATTTAACTTTAAATTGAATTAATTTTCTACCTTTTTTAAATTCATCACTGTGTTTTTCTGGAATGCCAGTGTTTGAATAAATTTCGATCATAGGCTCATCAAAAGGGTTGGTTATTACCTTGAACGTTTCAGAGTGAAATTGTTTCGGTTTACATGAGTCGGTTTGTTTTGACTCATAACAAAAGTTTAAAAGTTTTTCGTTACAGTTTCCAATTTTCGTATGAATATAAAGTTCGTTTTTTGTTTCTGAGTATCGAATTCTATTATACTCAACATCACCACCTTCTGGATAACATAAAGCATCTAAATCTTTAGCAGATCCATAAAAAGTAAAAGATTTATTGTTACCGAATAGGGCAATTATTGGAATTGTCGTTGCACAACATCCGTAACAAATATATTTCTCGCCTTCGATTATTTTTCCAGATTCATACATTCTGATCGGGTGAACATTGCTTACATCAGGAAATTCGATAATATTGGATCCTTTTATCGTTTTTATAAACGTTTTAGGATAATATTCTTCACCAAGACTAATTGTCTCAATGACAGAGTGATCATTTTCATAGAATTTTTTGAAAAGAGTTTTTTCGCTTCCGTCAATAAAAGCTGCATTTTTAGTTTTAAGCATTTTGATGATAGGTAATTTTCCAGAATCGCTAACCAAAAATTGAGTCATTGGTGCCTGATTAAAGGTTTGAGAAATTAAAAATTCCTTATCTAATGCTATGACAACGTGACCAGAAAAGACATAACCGAACTCGTTTTCAAATTCTGTTAGAATCCATTTACCTTTATATCCTTTGATGTCGATTGTCTCTCCCAGAAACTCATATATAGGAGAAACTGTCGTTTTCGGCAAGGTTTTGATTTTTGGAAAATTGGTTCCTGGGCCTTGTCTCAAAATTAATCCACTTGGTGCCGTCACTTTTAAATAGCTAATGGCCTTTTTCTCTCTATTTGGGAGACTACAGTATGAAAAAATAAGTATAATAATGATTATTGGTTTCATTCTTTATTGGATGCCATTTCATTTTCGAAATATATTTTTTGCCATTGTCGAATAAAGGCAATATAAAGTAAAAAGTATATAGAAAATAAAATAAAAGTGACTACTAATCGTAAATAATCTATAAAATATACAATTAAATCGAATTGAAATATAAGATTAATCATTATCAGAAATGAAAAAATATTTAACAGTATTTTATGTTTTAAAAATATTTTAATCTTAGAAAAAATATTATATCGAGATCTAGATCCGATGATGGATGCTAATGCTAAGTGGTATATTGATATTAGGAGTATAGTCAAAATATTTCTAGCGAATGCAGGCATTTGAATTAAATAATTTGATAATAAATACAAAAAGGGTATCATGAAAATTGAAATTATTATTTGAAATTCTAATAAAGTCCAAAATAAATACATAGGTTTAACATCTTCTTTATTTGGTTCTGTGCTAGTAAGTTCAAAAACTAAATTGAATAACATAATCAATATATAGATCCCTCCGATAATGATTAGTAACGAAATCGGAAAAAGTAAAGTAGGCTCAAGATTGTATTTTTTGAAGTTCAGGTTTATATAGAAAAGTGGAGCAATTATTATAAATATTAAACATATCCTTTTAAATTTATTATTTCTGGTAATATCACTTATTAAATTATTTATTAAAATCATTTTACTTTCCTTTGTTTGACTTGAAACGTATCACATAACTTTTTATTCGGTAATTTAAAAATTGGCAAGAATTGCAATTGTTTTTTTAATTTAAGAAAAGGAATTAACTCTGTTAGAATCAGTTCATTGGTATTGATATTACCAAGATCGATTAATTTATCAACTTCAGAAGAAAATTGAGAATTTGAGTTTCTGAAATATTCGATCCAGACTGATGAATCTAACAGAACTTGGTTCATCTTTTTCTCAAATAATTTAAATTTACCTCAAGGTCTATAGAACCTTTGAAATTTTTTAAATTTTTTAGTTTCTCTTTCCTTATTAGAGTATTTAAGGCTTCTTTAATTACATCAGTTTTTGTTTTGATGTGTGTAAGTTTCATGGCCTCTAATACTAATTCTTCAGGAATATCAATTGTAGTCCTCATCTTATGCATAAGTTCGTGCTTTTGTATGCATAAGTCAAGTTTAGTCTCTTGTTTTTGATTTTAAAAGTAATTTCCGCGACCTATTTTCTCTAGTTTTTTGTTACTAGTGTCCTGAGACATACATTTAGGTAATTAAGGATAACGAACTAGGAGAGACGACATCCCTCGTCGCTGAGCCTCGAGAGGCACAAGAGTATCTATCCTCGTATTTTAGTTAAGCGACATGACAATTGAGGGGTTGCATTTATATTTTCAGAATCGAAGAGAGTAAAATCAAGAATCGTTTTTTCATTGTTTATTAAGTGAAAGCTACCGTGAAATTCACCTAAAAAGAAAAGTTTTCCCGCTTTCTTTGAATCAAATCGTATTTTAAAATTACCGGTATGAAAATTGCCTATTAGTCCGCTATTTGTAGTTATTTGCGTAATAATAATTCCATACTCTGATTGGGTAAACTCAAGAATAAATTTCTTATCTTTGCATTTCCAATGACCAATCAGAAAGCGACTATCCTTGATTTCCTGTTTTGTTATTTTTGAATAAATATCATCTTCGTTAATAGGAATGATCGCAGAGATTTCAAATTTATCTCCTTTTAGAACATATTCTATTCTATTATCCCCTCTTAATAAGGTTATCTTATTAATATTTTCATCTATTGTTTCACCCCTGGCCCACAGATAACCAATCTTATGTGGAATACTGGTGCAGTTATCAAGAGTATCACAAGAAAAATATTGAACTATAATATCTCCAACCTCTAAAAATCCATGTCTCCCGGCAGATAAGTTTTCGTATCCGAGACCCAATCGGATGATTCCTGGCAAAGGTTCCCTGGGATCATCCGATGAAAGAAGAACCGTTTTGGCCTTCGGTGTACACATCAAAACCGCCAAAATTGTTGAAAATAACAAAATCTTAAAAGTTTGTTTCATATTTGCCTTCCATTTCAAATACATCGAGGCCAAAGTGCGGTGAATAGCCACTGTTATGTGCTGGACTATATTTTTTTAAAGTTTATATCTATTTTTTTTACTTTTATAGTTTTAATTAAGAAAAGTTTATATATTCTCGATTCTTTTACAAATAAATATGTTGGTACATATAGAAACGCAATGAAAAGCGGTATTATCGTAAAATTTCTCGTGATTGCCGCAGAGTAAAATATGTATTTATAAATTAAATTAAAGGTATTAAGGCCTAATATAATGATAAAAATAGTCTGAATTAATTGGCTAACCCAGTGAATTCGAACACGTATCGAAACTAAGGTGAATCTCTTTTCGGGGAAAATAGTTCCCTGAAGATAGGGCATAAAAGAATTTCTATAGTCAAGGTGTCTGTAAATTTGAAATTGATTATTTACAATTCTAAGAAAATATTTGTTTTCTGTTTCATTTTTCAGATTTTTAGAAATTTTTTCTGTATCTAATCTTGTATAGAGAATATAGTTATCAAAGAAAAGAAAGTCCCTTAATTTCCTAGGCGATTTTTTAAAATTGTTTACTATGAAGTGTTTTAATTCCTTCCAATTTTTGTTTTTCATTTTGTCTATAGTCTGGCTATACGATGTTACTATTTTGCACCTTCTTTTAAAAGAATATTTATTTTGTCATGTTTGAATATAAGGGCTAAAGGATAATAAAAGAACAAAAGGAATAGATTTAGTATTAAGTTTAGAAAATATTTGAATTTATTGTTTTCATCCTTATTTTCAATTTTATTTATATTTATGGTAATGATGAGCAAAGGAATAAATAAAACAATGCTCAATAAATACGTATATTCTTGAGGAATATTTAAGATATCTTTGATAACTAAATCAACTAGATATATTTCTAATAGAAATAGTAGGATAGTGATAACAGATTGCAAAATCAAAGCAAAGAAAATTGCTATATTATTCCTAAATTTATACAATTTTAATAGAATTTCGAAATATATTATATTTATTAAAAGATGCGAGAAAGGCATAATATAGTCGTCGAATTTTGCTTTTATGGGAAATCTCATTATGATTGGTGAAATAATAATGAATATATGTATGCAGTATATCATTGATTGAAAAGCAAGTAAAGATATTCCTTTAATTGGTAAAAACATTCTGATTTAAATTTCCTTTTTGGTTTGAATAGATTGTAATGTCGCAGACCAAGCGAGGCCGTAGTGCCGAAGCGCAGCGTTTACGTGCTGTTAGCCGAAGTGAATCAATTTATTTGGAAATTATAACTGAATCCGACATCCATGCTTTAATATTTTGAAATCCAGAAACGGATTTAAGTATACGGCATTTCCCAGCAAAGGGAGGGTCATTGTCAAATATATCTGGTGCCATATCATAATGAGCAACTATTCCTGACGGACGTGCCAAATCTTGCAATCTTGATGCAAGATTAATAACTGAACCTGCATAGTCTTTTGTATTGCCATAGTCGAGTTTCCAGGCATGCCCCTTTGCTACTCCAAAGCCAATTTCTAATTCTGTCACGTCGTCTGAATATGCATTGCGCTCTATCGGTGTTAAGTCCCGAAAATGATAATAGAATCTATCTTGAAAGTAATGTATTAATCCTAGAATTTCAAGCGTAAGTATGCTTTGTTCGCCTATTTCTAACTCAGATGGAATTTCCCATACCATCATTAGCCCATCACCTAGATTCTTATACATCGTTGGCGCAACCATTGAAGGATTGAATAGGTTCGTTGAGTTGTCGTTATACCAAATGGCAAAAGCCTCTGAATAAATACGAGTAAAGCGTTTTAGGAAATTGTGAATTTTCGTATCTTGATTTTTCTGTTGTTGAAGGCGGCAATAACTTGTAAATCCGCGAATATCAGAGAAACAAGCGATGACTTCGGAGTCCGATATAATGGGTTCTATTGCGGTTTCCAGAAAATGCCCTAAGGTCAAATTACGCTGCAGGTGCATTATAACATCAGCCTCTGAGATTTTTTTTAATTTCGGAATTTTCTTTTCAGGTTTTTTCGTATTCATTTTTTTTAAATTTATTCCTTAAATTAATTTTAGAAACTGTCGCATAACAAATAATAACTACATACAAATTCAATTCTTGCAGTTTGATCGAAAGATTTTATAAGTTTGATGAGTGTAATTTAAAAAACCTTTGGCACTTTTAGGCCCAAAGGTTCATCATAAACTCTTCATCATTTCGTAGAGAGATGAGTTTGTATTTGGTTTCATGAATGTCTTCCCGAGAAACTTCGCGTTTCCACCGAACGTCTACTTTCAGTTTACGAACGCGCGTTTGTAATTCAAGAAGTTCAAAAACCGAATCTTCCATTTCCTTTCGATACAGATTGGTGAAAAGGGGAGCCAACTGGTCAGGAGTGTCCATTTTTAAAAGTTCGACATGAGTTAGGTCATGGATATTTTGCAACGCCCAAATGTGAAGGGTGAGAGTTGTGATCCTTTCGAGTTGAGAGATTTCGTCTTTGATATTTCTTGTGACTTGTTGTTTGAAAAAACGAATTCGTTTTTCTAAGTAGGCAATGAGATCGGATTTTGGAATTTCTCTTTGTTTCCATTTTTCCCAATCGGTTTTTAAATCTTCAAAAAGACCTTCCCCGAAAAATATAGAAGAAGCTTCCATCAGTTGCACACTTCCTGGTTCGGAAATTTTGAGTCTGTGTCGAAGAGAATCGGCATCTCCTGCAATCATATTCACTGGAGCCACGTCTTCTAACTTCTGCAAGGCGCGGGAGATCGAATCGATGAACTGCGATTTCATTTGGTCTGTGGAATGAGCTACCAAATAAAAATTAAGATCGGACTCGAGGTGGAAATCACCACGTTCCCTCGATCCATAAAAAAGAATTTGGTAGGGTTTCGTTGACGGGATGATTTCTAATTCATCCAAAACTTGTGCATAGAGGTTAGGGTTTAGTGCTTCAAATTCCATGGTTCATTCAAAGTATAATTTCATTCGGGATAGATTTTCTAAAATGGCTTTGAAGGCGCGGTCACGTTCTTCATTACCAGGAAAGGGAAGGGATTTTACGTTATTGAGATCTTGGTATATGATTTCAATGGAAGGTTGGTTGGGATTTTTTTTGATGGAGGCAATGTAATCCAAATTAATAACTTCCGATTCGCCGAGTTTTAACCACATAGAATTTCTCCTCAAAGCCTAACGCCCTCTCCCTATTTGCCTAATCTTTTTTTCTAAAAAATCAGGCTTTGTGGGAAATCTAAAGAGTTAGTAGAGATCGAGGGACTGGAGCACCATTTGGTGGAGTTCTTTTGCCAGTTCTTTGGAACCATTCTGGCCTGGAATGACGGTCTCAAAAACGAGTAAAAACCCATTATGGATCCCTTCCCAACGGGCATAAAGTTTTGTATCGGGGAGAGAAAATACAAGGACACTGCATTTTTTGTTCCCCCAAACAAAATAGGAAACATCGGGATTTTGGATTTCGTCCTGGTAGAAATAAGGAAACCGAGATTGGTTTTCTCTATCCGTGGAGGAGAGGCGCATCCATTGGATTTGTTTGTCCGATTCCAAACGGATTTCATAACTGTTTCCTGTTCCAAAAATAGAACCTGACTTTATGAGTTCAAAATTTTCTTTTGCTACCCAAACGGCGTGGTAGGTGAGGCGTAGTTCTTTTGTTAGGTTGGATTTTTTAGAATCCAGGTTTGGATTTGGTTTTAGAGTTTCCGCTTTATTTTCCAAAAGGATTTGTTTGTTGGATTGGCAGTCCACCAGAATCATCAGTGAAAAAATAAAAATGATTTTAATGGCCCACTTCATATTCATCTCCTAAATAATTTTGGAAAAGATATCCATCTTTTGTTTTCTTTTGTAAATAGTCTGGAGAAAGAAGCACCTTCCCACCACCACCGGTCAGGTCTTTTACATAACTAGGGATAGTGATTCCGGAATGGTAACCTCGTAGTTTTCGATAGATTTCAATCCCACGTTCGATGGGTACAACAAAATCAGAACTCCCAAATACTTCATCACATTGGTGGAGGTAATAGGGTTTAATCCCGATGGAGATCAGTTTGTAATTGAGTTCCGACAAAATTTTTGCGTCATCATTGATTCCCGATAACAAAACAGATTGGTTAAAAATAGAGACATGACCTGTTTTTATCATTCGCATAACATACATTTTAGTTTCATCTGTAATTTCGTTCGGATGATTGAAATGAGTGACCATATAAAGTGGAAAGTATTTGGCAAAAACTTCGTTTAAAGATTCAGTAAGCCGCATAGGCATAGTGACAGGATGGCGGGTGTGGATTCGCACTTGGTTCAGATGTGGGATGGATTTTAATTCCCCTAAAAGATAATCGAGTGAGGAATCAGCGAGAGTGAGTGGGTCTCCCCCGGACAAAATGATTTCTCGTAATTCCGTATGGGTGCGAAAGTATTCCAATGCCTTTTCCCATTCGTTTCGGTTGGGGGTTTCTTCTGGATCGGATACCTTACGTTTCCTCGTGCAAAACCGGCAATAGACCGCACATACATGAGAAATGTACCAAATGGCGCGGTCGGGGTAACGGTGGGTCACTCCTTTGACCGGCATGTACCTTTCTTCTGCCAGTGGGTCTTCCACTTCATTGGGATTTTTTTTCAGTTCGCCGGCTCTGGGAAGGATTTGTTTGCGGATGGGACAGTTCGGATTTCCTTTCTCCACTCGTTCCAAATAGTAAGGAGTGACGGCAAAACTAAATTCTTCTAGTGCAGGTGCAAAACTCTCCCTCTCTTCTTTGGTAAGAGTTATTTTTTCTTCCAAATCAGCCAAAGTAGTGATTCGGTTTTGTAACTGCCATTTCCAATCCGACCAGGTCATCGCTTAGACCATACTTCGGTTGACACATGGCCAAGTCCCTCGGATTTTGTTTACGAGTAACGAAATTATGAACTTAGGCATTACAGAAGTAAAAAAAGGAATGATCCTCAAGATCGAGAACGAGCTTTATTCCGTCGTCAAAACAGAGTTTGTGAACCCAGGAAAGGGTTCGGCATTCATCCGTACCAAATTAAAAAATATTGTTCGCGATTCTTCCATTGAAAGAACCTTCAAAGCGGCTGAAAAATTAGAAAGTGTAGATTTAGAACGTCGTAAAATGCAATATTGTTACGCAGACGGTGACCAAATCATTTTTATGGATGTCAACGATTACGAACAAATCCCTGTTTCCAAAGATTATGTGGAAGACATCCTTCCTTTTATGAAAGAAGAAACTCCAGTGGAAGTTTCGTTTTACAATGAAAAACCAATTGGGGTGACACCTCCTAACTTTGCTATATTGGAAGTGACTTATGCAGAGGATGGATTGAAAGGAGACACAACCGGTCTTGCGCTCAAACGAGTGACTGTGGAAACTGGTGGAGAAGTCCAAGTTCCTATCTTTATCAAACAAGGGGACACTGTAAAAATTGACCTCCGAGATTTGACTTACGTGGAGCGAGTGAACAAATAGATTTGGACCCTCACCCTTCCTTAAAGGAACTGACCAAACTTTCCCATACTTATTATGAAAGGCAGTGGATGTATGCCACTGCTGGGAACCTCTCCGCTCGCGTTGGAGATACATTTTGGATCACAGCTTCCGGAAAACATAAGGGAGAACTTACTGACCATGACTTTGTTTCGGTTTCTGTAGTGGACGGGTCTTTGGTTTCTGCGGGCGAAGGATTGAAACCATCTGCAGAAACTAGCATCCATCAGGTGGTCTACTCAAAGATTCCTGACGCCGGTGCTGCCCTCCACGTCCATACTTTGGATTCTAATCTTTTGGAATTTGGAATTGGAAAAGAAGAGGGGTTTCGAGACCTTCCCCTGCCACCAATCGAAATCATCAAAGCCTTTGGAATTTGGGATGAAAAACCAAATCTTACCTTCCCTGTTTTTTACAATCATACTCATGTTCCGACCATTGCTTCGGAAATCAAACGCTACATAGAAACGAAAGGACAACCACAAGTTCCTTTTCTCCTGATCGAAGGCCATGGCCCCACGGTTTGGGGAAAGTCTGTAGTGGAGGCCAACAAACATTTAGAAGCAGTTCATTTTCTTTTGCAAGTAATGGCTAGGCGTATATGAAGACGGATGCCCATGTTTATATTTTTGGAATTGGTTCCGGAATTGGACAAGGGCTTCACAATCGATTTTTAGAAGACAAATCTGTTTCTCTGTTTGGATTTTCTAGAAAGGGAAGCCTTCCTCTGGGTTCCTTCTCTAAAGAAGAAAATGGAACTTTTGTTTTAGATGCCATAAACCTGGAAGACTTAAAAACTTTTGAGACATCGCTTGCATCCAAATATGGATCGCAAACAAATACTGACTCTTTAAAGAAGAAAGACCTTATTGTTTATTTTGCTCTAGGGGATGGAGTGTTCGGATCACTTGCCGATTTACAAGCCGACGAACTATCCTCTCATTTCCAACTCAATGTCCATTCTCTCATTTTACTGGCGAAGGCTTTTGTTCCCCATTTGCCTTTGTTCCAAAATACCACCTTTGTTTTTTTAGGATCTACGGCGGGAAAACAAGGATTTCCAGAATCGGTGGCCTATTGTGCGTCCAAACATGCAGTTCTTGGGATTGCCCGGGCGCTTAGGGAAGAGTGGAAACCACTGGGAACCAAGGTAGTTCATGTGGGCCTTGGGGCTGTGGCCACGGAAATTTGGGACACAAGACCCCAATTTGACAAGAATGATATGGTTTCTATTTCGGACATTTCCGAGTATTTGTGGAGTATTTCCCACTTGCCTAAATCTGTCTTTGTAGATGACTTATCCATTACCCCAAGAAAAGGAATCTTATAGTTCCCATGGAATTTAAGGAATCGATTGTACTCGTGACCGGCGGCAGTGGAGGGATTGGACGAGAAATCGTACGAACCCTGGTTCTTGCGGGGTTTTCTGTTTGGAATCTGGACAAAGTCCGGCCCACATCCCCCATCCTCCAAGAGACCTACCGCGAAGTGGATCTGGCAGAAACACCTTTTGTGGTGGAAAGAAGTCTTGCGAAAATCATCCAAGAGAGTTCCGATGCGGGTGATATCTATGGGTTGGTACACAATGCTGGGTATGGTGGGCCTTACCATCCCATCACAGATGTTTCCATCGAAGAATGGGATTCTATTTTTCGTATCAACTTAGGTAGTTTATTTCTTTTATCCAAATTTCTTTTGCCTATCTTTCAAAAACAAAATTTTGGAAGGATCGTAACCATTGCTTCTTCTTTGTCTATTGTTGGTTCTGCTAATTCGGTGGCATATTCTTCCTCCAAACATGGATTAGTTGGTTTCATTCGTTCCATTGCCGATGAATGGGGAAAATTTGGAATCACCGCCAATGCGGTGAGCCCCGGATATGTAGATACAAAAATGGGAATCCAAGATGACCAAGTTTCTGATCATAAAGCAAAAATTATTGACAAAACACCTGTTAGGAGAATCGCAGAACCTTCGGAAATTGCCCGTGTGGTGAATTTCCTCCTTCAAAAAGAATCCGGATATATTTCTGGATCCAACTGGACTGTCGACGGCGGACTCACAGCCATCTAAACATGAGAATATCAGTTCCTCACGATCATTTTTTACAACTGACCACTAAAGAAAACTTAGGAAGGTCATCCGGGATCATTTTACAAAAAGAAGCCTTGTCTATTATGAAAAATGTGGAGATTCAAAGTTCGCGCGAGAACATTGAAGCCGGCCATTTGTTTCGACCAACAGATTCGAATTTTGAAAAATTAAAAATGGATCATGAAACTGCCCTGGATGCGATGTGGCAGCTCATTGATTACGGGCTCACTACCCAACTTTTTGAAATCAAATACGATGCCGATGTGGGTGAGTTACGATTTGTGAATTTTCTTGTAGGCCTTCCCGGAGGAATGCCTTTAGAGGAACCATATAAATTACTCATCGCAAGATCTACAGAACATTTATACCAATACATCCAAGCGAAGCGGATTTTATCTGAAGATACTTGGCGGACTGTATTAAACAAACTCGCAGATATTGATTACAAAGAAGAAAAAGGTTCTGGTGACGAATTAGATCGGATGTTGGAACCTAAACAGTTCCCCTTACAACCGTCAGCTGAGATGTTGAAACGTTCTCGTGGACTCATTATCGATGAATTGGAAGCGGATCCCCGGATCATTGTGCTTCCCCATGTAGGTTTTTATTCGATTCCAGAAATGGAGGCCGCCAGTTTCCTCCATATCGCCAATGAATATTTAATGACGAAAGTAGAACCTTTAGCCAAGGCCTTTGATACAGAAATCAGATTGGCCTTCGAGCGGATTCATACAACAGTACCTGCCAATGGCAATTCAGAACCGAGTGAAATTGATCTCATCCGTTCCAAAATTGAAATGTTGTATGGGTTTAAGGAAATTTTAAAGGAAAACGGATTTTATCCCTTAGTTCACAATTTACGAAAAGTGGCTGAGATGGCAGCCAAATACGCAGAGGTCGAAAAAAAACGGGAAGTAGACCGGCTCCTCAAAGTGTATATGAAGATGTTGGATAGCCAATTTGATTTTGATTCAAGACTACTTCGGATCAATTTAGAAAAGGACAATGAACACGATACCATCATCATAGATTTACTTCGAAAAAATCCCAAAGTTCTTTCTGCAGAATGGCATGACCAAGATTCGAAAATTGCTGTTTTTGTGAATAACAACCAAAGTAATATCAAGGATATCAATAATCTAATTTTTCAGAATTACCGGTTCACAACGGAACATATTTTATACCTAAAGGCCATCATTGAGTTAAATGAAAAAGAACTAAAACCTCTTTTTAAAGATGATGAGTTTGTCAAAACCTACGGTAAAAATCTGCAAACTGTTTATTTCAATTATATCCCTTGGTTTTATAAACTTTTTTATTATTTAGGAGTGACTCCTATAGTAAACTCTGGTTATGCGAAGGCAAAATCGATCTTAACCTATGCGCAGATGGATCGCCAGTTTTTATACCAAAAACGAAGGGAAAATTTCTTTAAAAAGAAATTAAGGGAAAGAGAAGAACGATTTGAAAAAGAAAAAAAACAACAACTGAAAAGGGCTCTCACTTCTGCTCTCAGTGATGCCTATTTTCAAAAAAATTGTTTACCATCAGTAGATTGGTTGGGTTCTAATTATCCGGCTTTCTCTGCGGAAACTTTGGAAAAAATGATCCCAGACTTTGCGTTTATATCCACAACTGGCAAAACAGTAAAATCAAACTCTGTAATCCTTTTTCCCAATTCACCCGAGTTTGAATCACTGAACAAACGTTTGAAGGAACTTTTCAACCAATGGACAAGAGGGGAAATCGAACCTCCTGACGAAGACAAAGAGTTACTGGTTCAAATTCGTAGTTTGATTTAGCATTAATACCAACTAATACCAACGTTTGATTCTAAAATAAAGTAACATCAAAATACCTAAAAACCCCATAGCTCCAAGGGCAGTGATGAATCCATATTCCCATTCTAAAGTTGGCATATGTCGGAAGTTCATTCCATAAATTCCTGCGACAAGAGACATTGGTAACATAATTGCAGTCATGATTGTGAGTATTTTCATGATTTCGTTTGTTTTACGAGTGGAGATTGCAATATGGGCTTCGAGGGCAGACGATATGGATTCTATATTACTATCTACAAGTTCTAAAATCCGAAGGGAATGGTCACGAACGTCCCGAAAAAAAGCATCGGCTTCATCACTGAAAAAACTGTTTTTGATTTTTTCTAAATCTTCTAACACTTCTTTGTTTTGTAACATCCCTTTTTTGATGGAAAGAAGGCTTGCTCGTAAACTATAAACATTACTGATATCCAATGACTTTGCATTACTAAAAATTTGATCTTCAAAATGTTCGATCCTTTCTTCGATCTTTTGAGTGATGGCAAGTGTATGGTCGGTTTCAATGTCTAAAATTTTGTGTACGATAAATTCATACCCACGCGCCAAAATTTTATGATTCACTTTCCATTGGTCAATTAGATCCCCAATACTGTCTCGGTAATCAAGTGTTAAGGAAATGATTTGGTAAGGAGTTAAGATAAAGTTAAAATTCTTCTGTGTGAGTTGGTTCCTTTCAAAATGAAACCCACGAAACACAAAAAAGATATAGTTAGGAAAAATCTCTAGTTTGATCCGGCTCGTTGGATTCAAAATGTCTTCAATTGTTAGTTGGTGGATGTCATGTTTTTGAAAAAGAAAGGTTAGTTTTTCCTCATTTTCTGCCGTGATATGAATCCAATGTTTAGGATGCCTATGAGAGAGGGGGAGCGGCCGGTCTAGGAGGACTTCATCTTTACTAGAAGGTGTGAGTATGAAATTAAAAAGTGCTGGCATTTACACTACATTCCTTAGAAAAAATTCTCTGAGTTCTTTTCTCTCATCAGTTGTATCCTCTGCGATCACAAATTTTCTTGTTTTATAGAATCCAGATGCTGTGATCATAGACTCTTTGATTTTCCCGGCCCGAGAAAGGATGAGATGGAATTTTTCTCCTGGCCTGAGATTTTTTTCCAATTTTTGTAAGGTGTTGGAAGACGCACGTTTGCCATTGATCGCTAAAATTTCATCGTCTAACATTAAGTCAAAAGATTCTGTATCTGCTTTGTGAAGTAACTTTTGTATGTAAAGGTTTCCTGCTTTTTCTTTTGTTTTGAACCCGGTGTCTCCTACTAAATCAGTTTGGATCCTTTGGATTCCAATGATATCTAAATAATAGTCTACTGGAATTGGTTTCGGATTCTCTAAATAATCATTAAATTCTGTTTTTAAATCGACACCAGTTACTTCTTTTACCGTATCAAAGAATTCTTGTTTGGTGAATCCTCGTCCTTTGGTTTTTACAAATACTTCGTTTAGTTTATGGAAAACATGGCGGATAGTTTTTTTCTCTTTGGATTCCTTTAACAAAAATAAGTTCATACAGAGGGCAAGAACTCCTCCCTTTGTGTAATAAGAAACTGTGATGTTGTGGCTATTCGCGTTTCTTTTGTAATATTTTGTCCAAGCAGTAAAGGATGATTCTTCCAGACTCATCCAAGAATCGGCTTCATTGTCTTCCAAAGATAAAATGTCCGATTGGAGTTTGGATAAATATTCTTCTTTCGTAAGAAACCCAGAGTGGTAAAGAAAATATACATCATAAAAACTTGTGAAACCTTCGGCAATCCACAATTCACGAGTTAGGTTTGGTTTTTGGTAGTCAAATGGTCCGAGAGCAATGGGGCGAATCCGTTTGATATTCCAAAGATGAAAGTATTCATGTGATAGTAGCTCAAGGAGTCTTTTGTATTCTTCTTCATCGGAGAGAAGTTCTGGATTAAAGTAATTGATACTTGAGGCTCTGTGTTCGAGTCCTCCATAAGCCGGTAAACTCAAATTGAGAACAAATAAATAATAAGGATTTGGACTTTCCATCATCCATTCAATTTGTGTTTCTGTGATTCGTTTTAAGTCTTCCGCGAGTTTGGTTTTGAAATCGAAGGTTACATCACCTTCAACAAGTAATTCATGTTTGGTGGTTCCTGCGATGAAAAATACAGAATGTTGTTTGCTTAGATGGAAAGGGGAATCAAACAATTCATCAAAATGTTTGGCATAAAAGTTTTTTTGATTCTCTACATCGCGAGTCAAACTGGAATACACATAAGGAAAATAATCCGAAACTTGGAACAACACTGTAGAAGGTTGGTTGAGTTTTCCCTCTGGGTATAAAAACAAAGCTGGAGGATTGATGAATCCAAACTCTGTTTCTAAATAATTGGTTCTTACCGTGAAGTCTTCAAAGGCATAAATGATATAAGTAATTTCAAATTCAGGGGGTAGATTTTTTAATTTCCAACGGTGTAAGTCGACCATTTCCCAAGAAACAGATTCTCCTGTTTGGGAATTTTTCACTTCGAATTTATGGAGGTGGGTTCCGTAGTCTCGGATCATATAGGAACCAGGGGTCCAACTAGGCAAACAGAATACCATTTCTGATAGGTCGGAATGGACTCGAAGTTTTACCTGGAAGTAATGTTTGAAGAGGTCAAAAATGGAGACTTCAAAATCCAGCTGAAGGGAGTTAGACTGGTCTACTTCGGTTATGGTTTTTTCCTGTGGTTCTTTTGCCATGGTAACCCTATCTTCTTTTATTTTTAGTTTTGATCAAATGTTTTCTTGACGTTATTTCTCAATAGTACTAGAAAAGGCATAGCTAAGGTATGAGCAAAGGAGGTGGTCTATTTGGAAAGTAGTTGTTACAACAAAAGATTTTTGACTCGCGAGGTGGCTGGGCAATAACGCCTCTAGCTTTGTTGCAAAACCGACCAGACACAGTCTTTCCAAGTTCCGAACGGGTGGTCTCCTTCGGGCTTATGCAGTCGCTTGGAAAGATTCCTTCATTCCTTCTCAATCCTAAAACTTTTGAGTAATTCATCAAGTGTGTTTGTCACTTGGCCAAGGCGTTCTGCATTCTCAGACATCGAGGATGTTTGGTCAGATAACACCTGTGAGCTATTGGAAATATTAACCGTCATATTTGCCAGTTCCGCTGTGGCTCGTTGTTGTTCCTCGGTGGAAAGTTGGATGGCCTTTACCTGTTCTGTGATTTCCGCGACTTCGGTATATATACTTTCTGTTCTTACACTTTGGTCTTCAAACATTGGTCGTATTTCATTGGAGGAAATATAAATTTCGGATACTTCGTCGGTGATTTTTTTCAAAACTTCGACTAGTCTCTCTACTTGGACGTTCCCCCGTTCTATGGAGGCGAGAGCTTCTGAGGAGAGAAGATTGATCTGTGAAACTGATTCCGCAGATTGGCTTGCCAGTTTTGTGATTTCTTCTGCCACTACTGCAAAACCTTTTCCTGTTTCCCCAGCACGTGCGGCCTCTATGGCAGCATTTAACGCAAGTAATCCGGTTCGTTTTGCAATATCAGAAATTACGTTAGAAAAAGCTGTGATTGTTTTGGATTTGTCTTGGATCTCTCGGATGGCCAAGGAAGTTTCCTTTGCCATAATTCTTCCTTCTTCCGCGTTGCGGTTGGCCCTGACCGAAATTTCACCGAAGGAATTTACTTTTTCTAAAATCCGTTTCATTAATTTCTGAATGTCACCTAATGACTGATGGATGGTCTCTGTGTTTTCCACCGCACTTAATACATTGCTATGAATGGTTTCTGAAGAAGCATTGAGTTCTTCCACAGTGGCACTGGCTTCCTCCGAAGACGCAGCTTGGTTTTGTGCTAAATCATTCAGTTCTATGATGGTTCCTTGGATTTTGTCTGTGGTATCACTGATTTTACTCGAGGATTTTTGTGCAATACGTATAAGTTTTCGTAGATGTTCGATCATTTTGCCTAAACTTACCATAATACTGCCCAACTCATCTAACTGATCGATTGCGATGGACTCTCTTAAATCACCAGCTGCTACTTTTTCTGTGGATAGGTTTATGGCTTTAATCCTTCGATCTACCAACCTCTGAAAACTGAAATAAATGGATAAAGTAGAAAGTATCACACCCAAAATCCCAAGAGTTATGGTTGTGATCAGGATGGAGTTCAATGTGGATTGTATTTGTGACTCTGGGATCGAAATTCTAGCAAACCATGGATTGTTCCCTGCGATGATGGTGATGGGTATAGCGACATGATAATAACCATCGTACTTATAAATTGATTTATCTTTGTTTTTTAATCTTTCATAAAAAGATGGGTCGGCAGCGGAGCGAAAGTCTAACCCTTCCGATAGGTCCGAAAATCCATCATACAAAACCAAGTGGTTGTCAGAGATGAGAGTAATTTTTCCTTCACCATCAGCAAACTTGAGTGAATCTAAATATTCTTTGATAGTGTTAAGGCTAATATCAATTCCAGAAATCCCAATAAATTTACCGTTACGTAAAATAGGTTCCATAATTGACACGATAAAAATATCTTTCCCTCCTGCTTTGTAGATATAAGGAGATGTGATACTTTTAATTAAAGTAGCCTTAGGTTTTTGATAATATTCTCCGTTAATGGGATCATCTAAATCTTTTAATGGTTCGATCACAATTTTATCCCCATCGCGAAAAACATAGGGGATAAAACGGCCCGATGTGTCATGGATGGCCGCCCCTTTATAGGCGGAATCTTTTCCATCAAATGCATTGGGTTCAAAAGCACAATAAACGGCGAAGGCGATGTCTTTCTCTTGGATTAAATGTTTTAGATAACGAATGGCAACTGGTCGTGTGTTTATGGATCCGTCTTCGTAGGACTTACGAATGGCGAAAGTTTTATTCATTGGTGCTGTCAAAGTATGAGAAATGTCACTAACGATTTTTGAAGAGATGTATTCGGTATCCTCTCCCAGATTATGAAGTAAAGTTGACCTCACAACAAGAGACAAAACCACCATAATCCCGGCGATGATGACGGAGATAACGGCCAGAGAAATTAGGATGATTTTCTTTTTGATGCTCATGGTTCGCCTATAAGTTGAATTTTAACAAAACATCGGAAATTTTAGAACTAATTCCTGTCATGCGAAGGGAATTGGCTGACATGGTTTCTGATTGTTCCGATAGGATTTGTGAACCGTTGGAAATATTAATTGTCATATTTGATAGTTCAAATGTGGCTCTTTTTTGTTCTTCCGTTGATTGTTGGATGGATTCTACAAGAGCCGTAATTTCTTCAATTTCCTCATAAATTTGATCGGTTTTTGTTTTTTGATCTTGGATGAGTGGGACAATCTCTCTAGCTTTTTCAAAAATAACGGAAACTTCTTTGATGATTTCTCGTAAGAGATCAATGAGTTTTGTAACCTGTGTTCCCCCGTTTTGGATGGAATCTAAAGCTTCTTCCGATAGGGTATTGATTTGTGAAACCGATTCGGCAGCTTGGGCAGCAAGTTTAGAAATTTCTTCTGCCACCACAGCAAACCCACGCCCTGATTCTCCCGCACGTGCTGCTTCAATCGCAGCATTTAACGCAAGTAAGCTTGTTTTTTCTGATATATTCGAAATTACTTCTGAAAATTCAGTGATCGCCAGTGACTTCTCTTGGATTTCTTCAATGGCTTTGGAAGTGAGCCCCGCCATATTTCGTCCTTCTTCTGCTTTTTTATTGGCAAGGACAGCAATTTGTCCAAAGGATTCCACTTCCGTTGTTATGTTTTGAACTAGTGATTGGATGGATAATAATGAGTTGTGAATGGACTTCGAATTGTCTACTGCTTGTACCACATTGGAGTTGATGGTTTCGGACGATGCATTCAGTTCTTCCACAGTGGCACTGGCTTCTTCGGAAGAAGCAGCTTGGCTTTGTGCTAAGTCAGAAAGTTCGATGATGGTATTCTCCATAAATTTCGAAGTTTCTGTCAGCTCAGTCCCGGATGTTTGTGCAACACTTAAGATATGGCGAATGTTTGCAATCATTGCGACCACCGCTTCTACTAAGTTTCCAATTTCATCTTTCTGGTTGTCATTGATTTCTTTAGAGAGATTCCCACTTGCTGCATCTTTCGTAAATGCAATCAATGTTTGAAGTCTACTATCCACTAGTTTCCGAAAGATAATGATATTGGCTAAAGTAGAAAAAAGAATCCCTGTGATTCCTAGGCCTAAAGCAATCCAAAAGATAAATTGGATTTCGTTTGTAATCTTTTCTTGTGGATAAGAAACGCGAAGTGTCCATGGAGCTGTATTTTCCACAAGATGGATGGGCAAACTTACATGAAAGTAGTCGGAGTCGGAATAATTTTGCCTTTGTCCTGTACTCATCGCCAAATTCACATAAGGATCTTCTTTGTCCTGCCAGTTTACTTCTTTTGTGTCGGGGTGGAGTCCATTAAAAAGTACGTATCCGTTACTGGCAATGAGTGAGATCTTTACTGTTCCCTCTAGGATCTTTAATTTTTGAAGATAGGATCGAATGGTTTCTAAGGAAAGGTCAGCACCCGCAATTCCCACAAAGGTTTGGTTCCGAAGCACTGGATACACAAGAGAAATCATCGTGACTTCTTTACCATCCACCTTGTAATCAAAAGGAGGAATGAGTTCTACCTTTTTGTTTTTTTTGGGTAATTGGTAAAAGTCAGATTCAGGAAGATCTGAGCCCACTACGGGTTCAATGATGATTTTCCCATTGGATTTTACCGAATAGGGAATGAACCTCCCTGTTTTGTCATGATAATTCGCATTACGGTAGTTAGAGTCTTTGCCGTCGAAAGCATTCGGTTCAAAAACAACATAAGTTCCTAAGATAGATTCGTTGGAAGCAGTCATTACATTTAGAACTCGAAACACTCTCTCCCTATCTAGTAGATTTGGCTCTTGTAAAATTTGTTTCAGAAGGTAGGCTTCATTTAAGGGAGCGGAAAGATAATCACCAACATCGAGAGAGATTTTATCTGCTAAAACTGAAATGTTTTCCAGTGCGTTTTCTTTGGCATTTTTGTATATGACATAAGAGATGAGAGTGAGTATTACTCCTAATGAAAAAAGTGTAATGACTGATGTACCTAAAGCTAACTTCTGTTTGATGTTCATTCTCTTGGATATTCTTTCCTAAGTGAATTGTTACCATAAAGAGCTTCTATGTTTTCTCAACACATTTCCTAAATGATTCTAAGTTTTTCTGGATAATTGCTTAGGCCGAGTAAATTCCCATCCGTATCTAAGAAGTAAACCGTATACTCTGTTTTGTTTTGGATTTCTATTTGAGTCAGAAACTGGATCCAATCTGATTTTTCATTTTCCGTTAGGGAAAAAACAAGGGCGCGAGAGGACTTCTTTTCACCTTCTTCTAACATAAGGATGACCTGGCCAAACTCGATCCAAACGGAACGCAAAAGCCCAGAAGGATAATGAAATTCTTGGATTTGTTTTGCGCCGGGAATTTTAAGGTAAAATGCGGCTAAATGGGAAGGGTCCGGTGTACCGATGGCAATGTGGTGGATCATTTTTTTCTTTTCAAATCCCTTTCTAAAAAAGAAGTTATCATGAAATCTATGTATCGGAGTTTTTCATGAAAAAATCCCTCATTCTGGCGCTCGCTCTCGGGCTTTTCTTGGCTAATTGTAAATCCAAAGTGTATACCCAAGAAGAGTGTGAGTCGGCTCTCGCTAGCACATTCACTCAAATTGAAGAAGAAGCTAAAAAGAATCCAGCAGCAGCACCAGTTCTCGCAGGATTGCAACAAGGTAAACAAAAAATGATCGATCAGTGTATGGAAGGAAAATTTGATCCAAACTGTTTGAAAAATGCTCCAGGTTTTGCTGGCATTATGGGTTGTGTAAAAAAATAATTTTTTAGAATCCTACCGGGAACTTGTTTTCCCGGTTTTTGTTTCCTCTTCTAAACTTTCAAATCCCCCCGGTTCTTTGTAACAGCCGTGTGTTCGGTAAGGGCCATCTTCAAAAAACCGAATTTCCTGCGCATACCGTTTCCCTTCCCATAAACATCTTTTGCAAATCAAAGGCCGAATGGCCCAGTCTTCACATTCTTCCGGTCGGAAGGTGGGGAAAACTCGGAGTAAAGGTTTAGAAATTTCTTCTGTAACATCAGCAAGAAGGACAAAACCAAAAACTAGAAATACTCCCAAAATCAAAGTTAGTTTCATTCAATAAAACTATCGGGATTTCCTTGTGGTTTCAGGATGGGTTTAGTGAAAGAAAATACGAGTAAAGAATGGAAAGGGGTGGTGCTGGTTCTCATTGGAGCACTTTTATTTAGCGCAAAAGCCGTGATTGTAAAATTGACTTACAGATACGAAATTTCTGCCATCGGGTCTCTTTTCTTTCGAATGGTTTTTGCATTTCCTTTTTTGGCCTGGATGGCTTGGAAAGCGGAAAGGGAAGAAGGTAAAACAACACTTACAAAAAAAGATATCTTTAATATTATCTTTATGGGAGTGGTTGGTTATTATTTAGCCAGTCTTTTTGACTTTTTAGGACTCAAATACATTAGTGCTGGCCTCGAACGAATCATTCTTTTTGTTTATCCCACTATAGTTGTGCTTCTTTCCTTTTTATTTTTAAAGAAAAAAATCCATACAAGGGAAGTATTCTCTCTCATTCTAACTTATACCGGAGTTTTTTTGGCTTATGGACAGGATGTCCAGTTAGGTTCTGCTAAGGATGTAAGTTTAGGTGCTTTTTTTATTTTATTATCGGCACTTACTTATGCTATTTATTTGATGGGAAGTGGATCCATCATTCCAAAGTTAGGTGCAAGAAAATTTACCGCTTGGGCGCTGATCATTTCTTCTTTTGCTGTATTCATTCATTTTGCGATTTTTGGTACTTATCAAGAACTCATCCAACCATTGTCATTTTACGCTTTGGCCTTTGTTATGGGGACAGTCAACACTGTCGTTCCTGCTGTATTTGTTTCCGAGGGAATCAAACGAGTTGGTAGCAAAACAGCTGCTATTGTAGGGTCAGTTGGGCCAATGTCGACTCTTTTCCTTGCTTACTTATTACTGGATGAACCCATTACTATACTACATAGCATTGGTACTTTATTCGTACTGACTGGTGTTTTTTGGATTAGCACGGCAAAAAAAGCAAAAGAAGTGTCTGTTTGAGAGAGAATTTTTCTTTCCAATTGTTGAAACCAGGTAGAGAATTAAGGATCTATATGAATTTGCGAAATCTGCTACTTCTACTCGTATTTGCCACAAGTCTGTCCCAATCGGAACTGTATGCACAATTTACTTGTGAAGGATCGGCTTGTAGTTTTTTACCAGCTCCACTGACAGAAGCAGGGAATGGTTCCCTTAAAAAGTTTGAAACAGGGTACTTAAACGAAGTACTCAAAACCAATTTAGAAGCTGGTTTTCTTGCCAATGTGGGCGCAAGTAATATCGGAACAGGAACTGTACGTCGGATCCAATTTGGTGTCAGTGCTTCTGCTGCCGGATACAAAAAAGACGACATCCAAATCCAAGACGATTATATCAAATATCCAAAACTTCCTAACGTAGGTGGTGCTGTGATTCCTTCCTTCCATCTGGATATCAACCCTGGATGGTTGATTGGGGCATCGGATGATAGTTTTCTCCGTAGGTTCGGAATTTTCCTCCATGGAATGAATGTGGCGGTTTCTCAAGACCAAATCCAAGCTGCTTCTAATAATAAAAACTATGAAGGTCGTATCGCCGTACGCTCGTATGGTGGTATGTTGCGTTACCAATTGGTAGAGAAAGAAGGTTTTTTGATGAACCTCATCACTTGGAATGGAATCAATGTGGGGGTGGGACATCATGTAATGGAACAAAACATGAGTCTTAGTTACCTAGAAGGGAAAGCTGCCCAAATTGAATTCCAAGGTGTGAAAGGAAAGTGGGGTGGGGATACCAATTTTGTTTTTAATACCAAGGTTCAAACTACAAATGTTGATTTGCGTACTGGACTCGGGGTATTCTGGATTGCGAATGTGATCGTGGGTGGGGGATATAGCTGGAATTCAGGAAGTAATTCCGCTTCTCTATCGAGACGTGGCCCATTTCTTGTCACTTTGAATGACACACTTCCTTTGGAACTTCCGAGAGAATACCAATCCGCTCTAGACAAGGAACTCCTTGCACAAAATCCGAATGCCACTCTTGGGTTTCGGGCCTCAGGTGAGTCCCATTCGAGAAGGGGGATTGGATACGGGATCGTCGGTTTGGAACTGGATCTCTTCTTAGTGAAGGTCATTGCCGAAGGTTTGTATGGAGGAAAGGACCTCTATTCTGCCAACTTGGGAGTCAAACTCTCCTTTTAGGAAATCTTCGGGGAAATCCATAAAACCTTGCCGTACGAATCGCGGATTTTACCCTTCGTATTAGGTCTAAGTTTCAATGAATTTATACAAAAGATACTCCCGCGCATTCACTCTTGCTTCCCAAGTTTTTTCTTTGGGAATCGTGGTTCCGATTGGAATCGCTCTAATTCTTTTCTACGTTGATTTAAGTCCCACACAAATCAAAACCTTCATTGGCTCTACCATCGCCGCGGGACTTACCAGTCTCATTTTACCCGCTTTTATTTTCCCTAAAAAACTCAATGCCATCAAACAAGCGCTAATTGAACTTGAATCACAAACAGAAAAGAATCCAGCCACGTATGTTGCCGTTTGGGATCTAATCGCAAAAATGCCGGTAGTTGGGGCAGTTGTTGGAAGTGCACAGTGGATTATGGCCTTTCCGATTGTGATTGGCCCAATGCTTTATCTACCTGAAACCAGTAAGTCAGATTCTTTTTATATTGTTTGTATTCTCATTTTAACAGCCCTCCTTAATGTTTTATTTTCATTCATTCTTTTGGAAAAGGCTTCCCATTTGGTTTTGGAAGATGAAATCCTCCAAGCAGATTTAAAAGAACGGATCACACCCTACTATAGAAACTTAAGAAGTACAGTCCCCATTATGTTTTCTATTATGGTGATGGTGCTTTCCATTTTTCTTTTGATTTTTGCTTTCAATACAAATGCGAAGTCACTAGAAAAAGCATTTTCAAACCAGTTGTACAACTTCAACCAAAGTAATGAGGCGGGGATTCATGTTTATTTTGAATCTGTGGAAACCAATTTAAAGGGGCTCGTGGTTTTACCTGTCGTAAAAACTGCTTTGGAAACTAAAAACTACAAACTAGCAGAACCAGCTCTTTCCAAAGTCCTCGAAGATTCTCAATTACTTTTAGAAAATGCATTCATTGCCTCCTTTGACGAGGGAGTTCCCATCGTTGCTTCTGGTCTTCCGGGCGGCGCAAGTGTAGGTTATTCTCTAGCTTCCAATCCGGAAGTTTTAGAAAATATAAAGGCTGCCAAAGAAGGGAAAAACCATGTGGGTGTGGCTGTAAAATCTCCGATTAACGGAAGTATTGTGATCATGGTTACAGGCCCAGTCAAAAATGCCAATGGATCGATCATTGGGATGGCTGGTATGCCGTTTCTAGTAGGAAAGGCTATGGAATCTTTCCTGAAAAATGTAAAAATTGGAACTACTGGTTATTCTTTTCTTTTGGATAAACAATCCACCATGGTTTATCATCCCAATCCAAAATACCTAATGCATAGTTTCAAAAATTCAGAATTTGAGGAATTGGCAAAAAATGCTGGGGAATCGGATTCGTTTCGTAATCCTTGGGAAGGATCTACATTTTTACTCCGAAGAAAGGTAAGTGAAAAATACGGTCTCCAATTTTTTTCTACTATTGATCTAAAAGAAATTGAGGTAGAAAGTTTATCTTCTTTACGAGGGCTAACAATCATTAGCTTGGTTGGCGCCGTGCTCATTGCAATCGCCATTTATTCGCTTTTTACTGCCAGGTTCCGGCCAATGAAAACCATTGGGAAAATTTTGCAAGATATCGAAGTGGGGGATCTACGTCACAATGCAAAAATGGAATCTTCGGATGAATTTGCAAGACTTGCTCGTGGTCTGAATGCCACTTTAAAACAGATATCCGAAGTTGTAGGATCTAACCAGGCATTTTCAGAAGATTTGGCATCTTCCGCAGAAGAGATGTCAGCTTCTCTCAATATGTTATCTTCCAACGCACAAACACAAGCTGCCTCTGCCGAAGAAATTTCTGCTTCGATTGAAGAGATTTCCGCAGCTGTTCAAAACGTGGATGCACAGGCAGAAGACCAGTTCCGAAAAGTTGATTTTTTGAAATTAAAAATGGCAGAACTCTCTAGCCTCATTGAAGCGACAGGTAGGCAAGTAGGGAAGGCTTCACAGGATGTGACTTTAATTTCAGAAGAAGCAAGATCTGGTCAAACTTCTCTAGACTCCATGAGAAATTCCATCACCAAAATTAGTAATAGTTCGGAAGAAATTGGAAGTGTGATTGAAATCATCAATAATATCTCTGAACAAATCAACTTACTTGCGTTAAATGCTGCGATTGAAGCTGCAAGAGCCGGGGTTTATGGAAGAGGGTTTGCGGTTGTTGCCGATGAAATTGGGAAGTTAGCTGAAAAAACGGCTATGTCCATTAATGATATCGGAGAACTCATCCAGGCCAATGAAAAGGAAATTGAAAGTGGTAGGGAGAATATCGAAACCACCATTTCTCTCATCCAAAGGATCATCCAAGGAGTTAGTTCTTTCAATGAAATGACTGATTCCATTGAATCAAGCACACGTGAACAGCTCATCATCAACCAAAAGGTGGGCGAAGAAGTGGATAAGGTGAACCAAATCAGCCAGGCCATCCGCCTTTCTATGGAAGAGCAGAAAAATGCGATTGGGGAAGTGGCCCAGGCCATTTTCAGTATCAATGATCTGACCCAGGGCACGGCAGCGGGACTTGAAGAGATGACGGCCACCTCCAATGGGATTGCGAATTTGGCAGAAACCCTGAAACGAAAGATCAATTTCTTTAAAATCTCTTAATCGGAGATATTTTAGGCCTTTTGTTGAAAAAAGAGGCCATAAAATGCTTGCCTGAATCTACATATCAAGATTTCTTGATATGTAGATATCTTGGTTATGGCAGCAGAAACCCTTTTCCAATCTAGGCCTTCCGGCCACTTGCTCGTTGCCTCCAAGGCCATTTCCGATGAAACTCGGATTCGGATCCTCCACATCCTCAGTTTTGGGGCTTTTTCTGTGAATGAAGTGGTGGAAATTCTCGGGATGGGACAATCTCGGATCTCCCGCCATTTAAAAATTCTAACGGAAGCGGGGCTCATTTCCTCGCGTAGAGAAGGAAGTTTGGTTTATAGTTTCCTCCCGGAAGAAGATGAATCCGATCTTAAATTTCCTTTAGAGCTCACCAAACTATTGTTATCATACAAAGAAGATCTACCTTCCAGAGAAAGGGACCAAAAAATGGTACACCAAATTCTGGAAAACAGAGAAAGGAAATCCAAGTCCTTCTTTGATGGGGTCGCAGAAAGTTGGGAAAAATTACAAGAAGAGACACTCCATCCCAAACTGTATAGGTCTTGGATTTTACAAGAACTACCCTTATGTGAAAATATTTTGGATTTGGGTTGTGGACCAGGAGGTCTTATCCCTTTTCTTCTCAACAAATCCAAACATGTGATTGGAGTGGATAACTCCTCCAAGATGATTGAAAATGCATCCTCACATTACGGAAAAAATCCGAGTGTGAGCCTCATCCAAACTCCTATGGAACATTTACCACTAGCAACTCATTCTTGTGATGCGGTTGTTGCATCCATGGTAATGCACCATATTTCCCATCCACCTACTGTACTCGAAGAAGTGGCGAGGGTATTAAAACCAGGTGGGGTTTTGTGTATTGTGGATTTAGCAAAACACAATGCAGAATTTATGCGGGATAATTTTGCTGACCTCTGGCTCGGATTTGAACCAGAATTATTTGAGTCATGGTTATCCAATGCAGGTTTTCGCGTCGGGTCAATGAATGAGATCCAAACAGAATCAAGTTTTAAAATTTTAACTATCAAAGCAACAAAGGAATAAGGAGGACACTATGTCCACAGCAACTGAAACAAAATCGGAAAGATTGCCATTTAAAGTGAAGGATATCTCTCTTGCAGAATGGGGAAGAGAAGAGATCATTTTGGCAGAAAAAGAAATGCCGGGCCTTATGGCTCTACGTAAAGAATTCGGAACTTCTAAACCACTGAAAGGTGCTAGAATTTGCGGATCTCTTCACATGACAATTCAAACAGCGGTTTTAATTGAAACCTTGGCTGCATTAGGTGCTGACATTCGTTGGTCCTCTTGTAACATTTTTTCAACACAAGACCATGCAGCAGCAGCCATTGCAAAAGCAGGAATCCCTGTATTTGCTTGGAAAGGCGAAACAGAAGAAGAATACTGGTGGTGTATTGAACAAACACTATTTTTTGACGGTGGAAAAGGACCAAACATGATCCTTGATGACGGTCATGATCTAACTCACTACATCCATGAAAAATACCCACAACTTCTAGCAGACATCAAAGGTGTTTCTGAAGAAACAACTACAGGTGTGATTGCACTTCATAAAAAATTGAAAGCCGGAACTTTGAAAATCCCTGCAATCAACGTAAATGACTCTGTAACAAAATCAAAATTTGATAACCTTTACGGTTGCCGTGAGTCACTCGCTGACGGAATCAAACGTGCAACAGACGTGATGCTCGCTGGTAAAGTAGCACTTGTTTGTGGATACGGGGATGTAGGAAAAGGTTCTGCTGCTTCTCTTCGTAACTTTGGTGCACGAGTGATCGTAACTGAAATTGATCCAATTTGTGCTCTTCAAGCGGTTATGGAAGGATACCAAGTTCTTCGTGTAGAAGATGTGATTGAGAACGCAGACATCATTGTGACTGCTACTGGAAATGATGATATCATTTCACTCGAACACATGAAAGCGATGAAAGACGGTGCGATCCTTTGTAACATTGGTCACTTCGATACAGAAATTCAAATGTCTCGTTTGAATGCCGAAAAAGATGTAATCAAAAAAGAAATCAAACCACAGGTTGATAAATACACTTTCCCTAATGGAAGATCGATCATCGTTCTTGCAGAAGGCCGATTGGTAAACCTTGGTTGTGCAACTGGTCACCCATCATTTGTAATGTCTAGTTCTTTCACAAACCAAGTTTTGGCTCAAATCGAACTTTACACAACAAAATATGAGTTAGGTGTTTACCGCCTTCCAAAACATTTGGATGAAAAAGTAGCGGCACTTCATTTGGAGCAGTTGGGAGTTCGTTTGACAAAACTCTCTCAAAAACAAGCTGATTATATCAGTGTTCCACTCGAAGGTCCGTACAAACCAGACCACTACCGATACTAAAAAAATCGCCCTTTTTGATAAAATTCAAGAAGGGCAATGGAGTTTCTCATGGCTTATGTTGTAACTGAAATTTGCGTTGATTGTAAATACACGAGTTGTGCAGCAGTTTGCCCGGTGGAAGCTTTTCACGAAGCTCCGGACACTCTGTACATTGATCCAGACACTTGTATTGATTGTAATGCTTGTCAATATGAATGCCCGATTGATGCGATTTTTCCTGACTATGATGTTCCGGAAAAACACAAACCTTCGATTGAAGTGAATGCAAAAGAAGCAACCAAATTCCCGGTCATTGTTACCACTAAACCACCTCTCAAAGGTGCAAAGTGTTCCGATCCGAGTAAATAATTGATTTTAAAGGTATGTGGTCTTTTGGCCATATACTCTTTTCCCTATATACTGATATAATAATATGAAATTTGAATATACCAATCCTTCTGCAAAATCCCTTTTGAAATTAATAAACGAGAGGATTCTCGTTTTAGATGGTGCTATGGGTACCATGATCCAAAGACATTCTTTGGAGGAAGACGATTTTCGTGGAGATCGTTTTAAGGATTGGCCTTGTTCCATTAAAGGAAACAACGACGTCCTTGCCATCACTCGTCCCGATATCATTGAATCTGTCCACTTGGAATATTTGGAAGCCGGTGCCGATATCATTGAAACCAATACCTTTAGTTCGAACATTGTTTCTCAAGCGGACTACCAAATGGAATCGGCAGTCCGTGATTTAAACCTCGCTGCTGTCTCTTGTGCCAAAAATGCCGTAGCCAAATACAAAGAAAAAACAGGGAAAACAGATGTGTTCATTGCGGGTTCGATTGGGCCAACGGTAAAAACGGCCTCCCTTTCGCCAGATGTGAATAATCCCGCATTTCGTGCTGTCACCTTTGATGAGTTAGTTGACTGTTTTTATGAACAAGTATCGGCACTTCTCGATGGTGGTGTGGATTTACTTTTACCTGAAACAAATATTGATACATTAAACTTAAAAGCATGTATTTATGCGATTGAGAAAGTTTTTGAAGAACGTAAAATTAGAATTCCCGTTGTCCTTTCTGTCACCATTACGGATGCTTCGGGGCGAACTCTCTCTGGCCAAACTGGGGAAGCTTTTTATGTTTCCATCAAACATGCTAAGGCACTGGCTGTGGGAATCAATTGTGCGCTTGGTGCTGGTGAGATGCGTCCTTATATCGAGGAACTTTCTCGTGTGGCTGATTGTTACGTATCTTGTTATCCGAATGCGGGTCTTCCGAATGCTTTCGGTGGGTATGACCAAACTCCAGAAGAGTTTGGTGGTTGGATGAAAAATTTTGCCGAAGCAGGTTTCTTAAATATAGTTGGTGGTTGTTGTGGGACCACACCAGCGCATATCCGAGCAGCCAAAGAAGCAGTGTCTACCATCGCTCCTCGTCCTTTAAAAGAACAACCCAAAATCAGTACGTTTGCAGGTCTTGAACCTTTGAAACTTACGAAAGACCAAGGGTTCATCAACGTAGGAGAAAGAAATAACGTCACTGGTTCTCCTAAATTCAAAAAACTCATCTTAGAGGGAAATTTTGAAGAAGCGGTGCAAGTGGCCTTACAACAAGTCCAAGCCGGTGCCAACGTCATTGATATCAACTTTGATGAAGCTCTCCTTGACGGCGAAGCCTCAATGACTAAGTTTTTGAACTTAATTGCAGGGGAACCAGACATTGCACGAGTTCCGTTTATGGTGGATTCTTCCAAGTGGTCTGTATTACTTGCGGGTCTCAAATGCATCCAAGGAAAACCCATTGTCAACTCCATCTCTTTGAAAGAAGGGGAAGAGGCATTTTTGGATCATGCACGCACCATCCAAAGATTCGGAGCCGCAGCGATTGTCATGGCTTTCGACGAACAAGGACAGGCGGCAACCAAAGAAGACAAAGTTCGAATTTGTAAACGTGCTTATGACCTACTTGTTGAAAAATTAGATTTTGATCCAACGGACATTATCTTTGATCCAAACATCCTCACTGTTGCCACAGGAATCGAAGAACATAATAACTATGCGATGGATTTTATTGAAGCCACTCGCGAAATCAAACAAATCTGTCCAGGTGCGAAAGTATCAGGTGGACTCAGTAATATTTCTTTTTCTTTTCGTGGAAACAATCCCGTAAGAGAGGCAATGCACTCCGTATTCTTATACCACGCCATCCAAGCAGGTATGGATATGGCCATTGTCAACGCAGGGATGTTAGAAGTATATGAACAGATCCCAAAAGATCTTTTGGAACTTGTGGAAGATGTCATTCTCAACCGTAGACCAGATGCGACGGAACGGATGATTGAGGCAGCGGCAAGTTTTCATGGAGAAGCCAAGGTCCAAAAGAAGGATGATGTGTGGAGGAGTGGATCTGTAGAAGAGCGCCTAACGCACGCTTTAGTGAAAGGGATTGATGAATTTGTTACCCAAGATACAGAAGAAGCACGCACTAGTTTTGCTAGACCTCTCGAAGTGATCGAAGGGCCACTGATGAATGGAATGAAGGTGGTAGGGGAACTATTTGGTGCCGGAAAGATGTTTCTTCCGCAAGTAGTAAAAAGTGCAAGGGTAATGAAAAAAGCCGTGGCTTACTTACTCCCTTTTATGGAAGAAGAAAAACGAAATCAAAAAGATGAAAGTAAACAAGCCAAGTTCCTCATTGCAACTGTGAAGGGAGATGTCCACGATATTGGAAAAAATATTGTGGGAGTCGTTCTTGCGTGTAACAACTATGAGGTGATTGATCTTGGAGTGATGGTTCCTTGTGAAAAAATTTTAGAAACTGCCAAAAAAGAGAATGTGGCGGCCATTGGTCTATCGGGTCTTATCACACCGTCGCTTGATGAAATGGTGTATGTGGCCAAAGAGATGGAACGCCAAGGATTCCAAGTTCCACTTCTTATTGGTGGGGCCACAACTTCCCCCGCACATACCGCAGTGAAAATTGCCGAGCAGTATTCCAAACCTGTCCTTCATGTGATGGATGCTTCCCGTGTTGTGAATGTGATGAATAGTGCTCTCAATCCACAAACAGCAGTGGATTATGCAAAACAGGTAGTAGAAGAACAATCAAGAATTCGTGAAGAATTTTATTCCAGGGAAAACGAAAGAAATATTTTGCCAATTGAGGATGCAATTAAAAACAAATTTTCTGCGGATTGGGATTCTTATACTCCACCTAAACCAAGTTTTACGGGAGTACAAAAAATTGACGACGTGAGTTTGAAGGATTTACTCTCTTATATTGACTGGTCTCCTTTCTTTTTGGCTTGGGAATTAAAAGGCCGATACCCTCAAATCCTCAAAGACCCAGTGATAGGAAAAGAAGCCACATCTCTTTTTAATGATGCCCAAATCATCTTAAAAGAAATGTTGGAAAATCCAAATCTCAAACCGAGGGCGGTTGTCGGAATGTTCCCTGCTGTTTCTCATGGGGAAGTGGTAGAAATTTTTGAAGATGATTCCAAAACCAAATCTTTGGGAACGTATCCAATGTTACGCCAACAGACAGTGAAAATGACAACCCAACCTAACTATAGTTTGGCTGATTTTGTCGCTCCCCAAGATAAAAAGAAAAATGACTATATTGGATATTTTGCCGTAACGGCCGGTCATGGAATTGAAGAATTGGCAAGAACCTATGAAGCCAAACAAGATGATTACAATGCCATCTTGGTAAAAGCGCTTGCGGATAGGTTTGCAGAAGCGTTTGCGGAATACATGCACCATAGAATGCGAGAAGAATGGGGATTTGGAAGGACTGAAAATCTTTCGAGAGAAGATATGATCCGAGAAAAGTACCGTGGGATTCGTCCAGCTCCTGGTTATCCCGCTTGTCCTGACCATACAGAAAAAAAGAAAATTTGGAAACTATTGGATGTGGAAAAAAATGCAGGCATCCAACTCACCGAATCCTGTGCCATGTGGCCGGCAAGTAGTGTGAGTGGGTATTATTTTTCCCACCCAGAATCTCGTTATTTTGCCATTGGAAAAATCAACGAAGACCAAGTGGTGAATTACGCCAAGGATAAAGAAATGGAAATTTCTGAAGTAGAACGTTGGTTGTCACCAATTCTCAACTATGATCCTTCGCGTAAGTCTAAATCTTAAAAGGGTGTTTCCCATCTTTTAGGAGGATCAAGTGAGTTTCATTCTAAACAACCACAACCATGGATGGAAGTCTGTCGCCAAAGGAACGCTTGGTGATGGGTTTCCTTTTCATTCTAAACTTGCGACTTGGCTAGAAGAATATACAAATATTCCCAAAGAAACGGAACTTGAAATTTTAGAAGTGAGTTGTGGGGAAGCCAATTGTCCAACCGAAGAAACGATGATTGTTTGGAAAAATCATGAATTTCGAATCTCGAGGAAAAAAGAACAGATTTCAAAGATGGATGTAGATTTGTCCTGGAAACGATTTGTCAGCAAAGGATAATCAAAAAGGGAATCCTTTATTTACGTTTGGTTTTGCCCTTTTGCTCTAAAACATTGCTTCCGTTGTCGATTTTTATCCCTTAGTGCGAATCTGCGACAGTCGCATAAATCACATAAACTTGTGTGATAGTAGAATGTTTTATATTTACAATAGTGTAAAATTATATGAATCAATTTGATAACTTTTTAAATCACTTAGTGAATACGATCCAAGGGGATCCCCAAGTCCTTGCGGTTTGTGTGGCTGGTTCATTTATACAAAATGAATTAGATGAGTATTCCGACCTTGATATCGTTTTAGTTGTTGAAGAGAACTCTTTCCAGACGTTCGAAGAAATGAATCAACTAGCAAACTCTCTCGGAAATTTACTCAGCTCATTTACAGGTGAACATGTTGGTGAAAAAAAGTTACTAATCTGTTTGTTTGATTCTCCTTTACTCCACGTTGATTTGAAATTCGTGAGTTTGGCTGATTTTCATTTCAGAGTAGAAAATCCTGTGATAATCTATGATAAATCGAATCTAATTCCTGATGTTTATAAAAATTCGTTACCTCAATGGCCAAAGTTCGATTTCCAATGGGTTGAAGATAGATTTTGGGTCTGGATCCATTATGCAGCCACTAAAATTGGGCGTGGTGAATTGTTTGAAGCTATCGATTTCCTTTCTTTTTTACGCACTAGTGTAATAGGGCCTATGTTTCATATTAAATATGATCAAAATCCAAGAGGTGTTAGAAAACTCGAGTTGATACTTTCTTCTCAGGAACTTAAAAATCTAAAAAAAACTTATCCTTCCTTTGAAAAACATTCAATCATTAAAGCCTTTCAGGATGTATCCAATATGTATGTTTATTTGAGAGATTTATTAATCAGTGATTTAAAACTGAGAAATGAAACAAAAGAAAGAAGCCTCGATTTTTTGTTTTCGTTAAGTAAAGAGATCATTAATGAATAAAATATTATTAGAGGTGATCCCAAGAGATGTTCCAACATTACTTGGTGAAGTAAGTTATGTTAAAAATAATTTTAGTCAAATCTCTGGGATTAATATTCCGGACTTACTAAGATTTGAAACTAGAAGCTGGGTTGCCGCATCAAAGATTCAAGATATTTTTCCAAATGTAATTCCTCACCTACGAGCAATTGACTTTGATTTAGATCATTGTGATCGTATCATTGAATTTCTTCAAAAACATAGTATATCTTCTGTAGTGGTCATCAAGGGAGATCCACCTACGGATATGTCCAGAAAAGTTTACCAGACAACTTCGACCAAACTGATCAAAAAATTAAAAAAAGAAATGAGTTCGCTAAAAGTCTATGCGGCTGTTGACCAATACCGTAGTGGGATCAAAGATGAGTTTGATTACATCGAAATGAAAATAGATGCAGGGGCCGATGGATTTTTAACACAGCCATTTTTTGACTTACGATTGATTGATATTTTTACTGAGAAACTTCGCGGAAAGGAGGTTTACATTGGAATCAGTCCAGTGACCAACGAAAAATCGCAAAGTTATTGGGAATCAAGGAATCGAGCTTATTTTCCGAGGGATTTTCAACTGACAATGGATTGGAATGTAAAATTTGCAAAAGAAGTAATTGGTTATTGTTCTCAATATGATTTTAATACGTATTTGATGCCCATTAGAATTAATATTGAAGTTTATTTAAGTGAAAATGGAATGAAGCTTATTCTTAATTATTATGATTTTTAGGATTTTTTCCTGCACAAGGGATCGTAGCGGAAATCCTTTCCTGAATAGGAAGGTGATCGATACAAAAATGATATTGGAAAGATTGCAGCGGAGAGCCCGGTCGGTGATAAGTCCAAATTTTGGTACTTAAAAAAATTCGATGTGCCCAAAGCAGAAGAGAGAAAAATAAGCCTATGAAAAACCAAATTCAGTTTTTAAAAAACAATCCCAGATATATTTTTTTAATCGATGGTCTAGGTGCCATCCTTTCGGGAGTATTACTTTCTCTCGTTTTACCTTTGTTTGTGGGTTTACTTGGGATGCCAATCAATACCCTTTACATTCTTTCGATTTTACCTTTTGTTTATGCCGTTTATTCTTTGTTATGTTATTTTTTGAATCCTTTTCAATGGAAGTTTTATTTACGTGTGATTGCGGCTGCAAACTTTTTTTACTGTGTCTTCACTATGTTTTATCTAGTTTTGAATTTGGAACAAACCACAGTGATTTGTGAAATCTATTTTGTTTTGGAAATGATTGTTGTGGTGAGTTTAGCCAGCTTTGAATGGAAGTTGACGAAAAGTTAACTAAGAGTTAATCAATTCAATTTGAGTGAGAGGAAGCTGCAACGGGCATATAATACTTGAGACCTAAGTTTCCTTGGATCTCTGGAGCCCAAAGTTCGTCCAAAGTGCGACCAGCTTCTCTTGCGTTGAGCGGAACACGAACCATACCTTCAAAAGTTAAGTTACTATTGGAAATACTGATTCCCGGTGTGATGTAAACTTGTCTTCCTACGAAGTTGGTTCTGGAAGGTTCCTGCGCGCGAATCGATGTATTGAGTCTGCTGTTGATATCGTTATCAAATCTATGTAGTTCTGAAAGTTGTAAAAAAAGTTCCCAACGAGAATTTTTGATAAAAGAAAACAAGTTTCGATTGAGTCTGTATTTGATTCGTACCTTTGACTCGGCAACATCTACATAAGCAGAAGCACCTTGGTTCATTGACATTCCCATACTGAGTCCTAAGTCAAAGGTAAATCCATTTCGGTAATATACATAAGTGACATTGGGTTGGTAAGAAAGGATGGCCGAGTTCATTCTCTCTGGCCTTACATCAAAGTTACCCTCTGGATTGCGGTAAGGATTGGTTGTAGAAAAAGGAATGACCGAAGAAAAAATTTGAATTCCAGCAATGGGATCATCAGATTTGGGAAGTTTGCCATCATTACCAAGTTCCAATTCCTTAGGGAAACGAAACGGAATGAGGATCGCCAAATTACCGTTATGTGAGCCGCCAACTTGGAATAAAGAAGCTTTTGGGTCTGAAAAGGAATAACTCGAAAAGAAGGGCAGACCTTGTGCAAAAAGACTGTAACTCGCGATTGTGACGAGAAGGGTAAGTAATACTGTCTTTTTAAGCATCTAAAAGCATTTCTGCCTGATTTTCCTTAGTTTGGCAATGAAATTTGCTTTCTTCTCACTCTTTTTTTGTTATAAGTTTGATCAATGAATGAAAATGATACCAAGGTTGAACAATTTGGTCCCTGCACCATTCCAAACCCAGCAGGGTATGACTACTGGACGGAAGACAACTCCGTCGTTCTTTTCCAAACGATATTTTCAGGCCCTGCCGACGCTAAAAAAACCGTAGAAACAAGTCCCGTATTCTTTGAACAAGCTGGCCCTAAAGAAAATATCTATTTTCGCCCAGAAGAAGTCACTGCAGGCATTGTGACTTGCGGTGGACTTTGCCCTGGAATCAACGATGTCATCCGTGCTCTAGTGATGGAGCTCCATTACCGGTACAAAGTGCCCCGTATTTTGGGTTTTCCTTTTGGGTATGAAGGTCTGGTAAAAAAATTCGGGCACAGACCAGTGGAACTCACTCCTGATAAGGTGGCCCATATCATGAACTTCGGTGGCTCCATTCTCGGATCTTCTCGAGGGAACCAAAATATTGGAGATATGGTGGATACATTATTCCTCTACGGAGTGAAGATGTTGTTTTGTATTGGTGGGGACGGAACCTTACGCGGGGCCCAGGCCATCCAAGAGGAAGTGAGAAAACGAAAGGAAGATATCGCCATCGTTGGAATTCCCAAAACCATCGATAACGATATCAACTATGTGCAAAAGACTTTTGGATTCTCGACTGCTTTTAGTAAGGCGGTGGAAGCTGTGAACTGCGCTCATGAAGAGGCAAAGGGAGCACCTAGTGGAGTCGGCCTAGTGAAACTCATGGGTCGCCATTCCGGATTTATCGCCGTCAATTCGGCTCTTGCTTCGAAAAATGTAAATTTTGTCCTCATCCCAGAACTTGATTTTGATTTAGAAGGAGACGGTGCCTTTTTAACCGTTCTCAAAGAACGAGTGCAGAAGCGGGGTCACGCCGTTGTGATTTTGGCAGAAGGAGCCGGACAAAAGTTCTTTGAAGACAAAGGCGAAAAAGATCAATCGGGTAACAAGAAGTTGGCGGATATTGGAATTTTTATCAAAGATAAAATTACCGAGTATTTCAAAAAAGAAGGTGTGACTCTGAATCTAAAATACATCGATCCGAGTTATATCATTCGGTCTGTTCCTGCCAATGCCGAAGACTCTGTGTTCTGTGGTTTCCTTGCTCAAAATGCCGTCCATGCTGCTTTTGCTGGCCGGACAGGGTGTGTGGTAGGAATTTGGAACAATGTGTTTACGGTCATGCCGATCTCCCTGGCGATTGCGGAGAGAAAAGTGTTACGTCCCGAAAGGAGTACTCTCTGGCGGGCACTCCTTGCTTCGACAGGACAACCAAATTCAATGAAGGCGAAAGGCTAGAACGTATTGTTAGATTTTTTTAGCCAAAGGAAATGGATTTAAGGTCTAAAGACTAAGATGAAACAAAAGAGGAACATTCTCAAAACAAACCAAAAGTTTGTTTCTTGGATTTTATTTTTCTCTTTTGTCTTTGTTTTTTTCTGTTCTGCAGGAATAGTCAATTGTCCGAAAATTGGTTTTGACAGCGCAAGGAATGATGTAGAAGTTCAGAGTGATTTTACCTTCCCTTGCCATAATCCCTCTGATGGTGAAGAAAATTCAAATCAGACAAATCCTTGTCAGTGTTTAGAAGATTCCAAAAGCCAAGAGGTTTCTAACCAGCTCACACTTTCAAAATTACTACAAATCAGTTTTTATATTTTATTTTATACGCCTTCCGTTGAACCAATTTTGGTTTTATCGGAAAATCAAAAACACTGGAAATCGTTTTTAGTTTTTGAAGCTGATTTCCCGAACCAACAAAAAACCATAAAGTTACTCATTTAAACTCTAGTTTTTTTAAATAGAAAACAAAGGAGTTTAAAAATGAGGACTTATTATATTAATACATTAAGATATACTATTATTTTGTATCATTTACTTGTTTTACCTGTTTTTGCAGAAGGAAATGATAGAATTGATGAAAAAATTTACGCGATTCTGAAGAAACATCCTGAAGTATCACTGAAATTTTTGGAGGCAAAAGAAAAAGAATTTAGATCAAAACATGCTGATGTTTACCCCGATCCAAAAATTGGGTTTGCTTACAGATCTTATCCTTACCGTTCCGGGTTTGATACGGAGCGAACCAAACCGGACACTCCAGGTATGACGGGAAAAGAATATACGATTTCCCAAGAGATTCCATTCCCAGGAAAACTCAATTTAGAAAAACAAATATTGAAATCGGAATCTGAATTGGATTATTGGAGCGGGGTCTGGCTACAAAATGAGTTTATCAAAACATACTTTGAATTGGTGTTATCGCGAACTGCCATAGAAAAGGAATTAGTCGATTTATTTAAGATTGAAAAACAACTTGTTACCAAAGGAAAGTTGGAACAGACACAATACATTGCCGACAAATTTAGTTTATCCAATGCTTTAAAAACAAAAAATACACTGGAAAAAATAAAAGATAGGATCATTGAAAAAAATATTACCGTAAAAGAAATAAAACAATCGTTAGAGTTTTTTGAAAACCACGGTGGCTTTTCCGAAATTAATGAAGAAGAAATCATTCAATACCTTTCTGCAAAAGAAAAGTCTTTCGAAAACGATTTGTCGACTCAATCACTTGCAAAACTTCCTTTGATTCAGTATGCAGAGGTTAATCAGTCGAAAGCCATCCAAGAATCAAAAAAAGATGAAATTTTGCATCTCCCCGATTTTGAAATTTTTGTTAGTTATATGCAGCGCAGGCGGAAACCTTTTCTCTTAGATAGTGGGCCTCTTAACGTTTCTATTATGGACAATCCAGAATTTTCTGGAGATTTGTGGAGTGCTGGTGTTACGGTTCGAGTGCCTGTATGGTCTCTATCAAAAGTAGATGAACTCAATCAATCCAATTCATTTAGAATCGAAAGGTTACAAAAGGAAAAAGAAAGAGAGAAAATCCGTTTAAAGTCTGAATACCAATCAACGTTGGAAACATGGAAAGGAAATCAACTGAGATTGGAAAATTTCAAAAACCACTTACTCCCAACCTTAGAAAAAAATATCAAAACATCTCTCTCTTCTTATTCGAAAGGGGAAGGGGTTCTCGGTGAAAGTTATGAATTCATCACAGATTCTTTGGAGATGCAGTCACAATTACATCAAATCGAGTTTAGACGATGGGTTTCTGTAATAAAACTATTGCAACTAACCAATCATTTGATCCCCGAAGGAGGAGAATATGAAAATTAAGATGAATCGAATTTTAGTCACATGCCTGGTATTTGTTTTCTTTATTATATCCTGTTCGCAAGAGACGCACAACCATAAAGATATTTTTACTTGCCCCATGCATCCACAAATTGAGTTGGATCATCCAGGTGAATGCCCTATTTGCGGAATGCAATTGATTAAGAAAGAAGATCCTATGTTAGAACCGAGCCACGAAAACCATTCGGAAGAAGTTTCTAAAGGATTGAATCTCTCTCTAGGCCAACAGTCGTTAATGAATTTGGATACAATCCGTGTCACAAAAGGTGATATCACTAGGAACATCAATTTAAGTGGGCAGGTAGCTTTTGATCCGGAAATTTTTTCAACAGTTAATGAATATAAATCCGTTGGATCTGAAAATGAATGGGGGAAGATAATTCGAGAAGGGATTCGACTCAAATTCACCAAATTAGGGTTAAGTGATAGTCAGATACAATATATCCTTTCTAAAAATCCAAATTTATTTTTGACAGGCAGGTTTGGAAACACTGCCTTACTGGTATTTCAAATCTATGAAAACGATGTAGATCATTTAAAAGTGGGGAAACTCGTCGAAGTATCGAATGCAGCGGAAACAAACTTTCCTATCAAAGCAAAAATCGTTGCAATTGGAAATTTAATTAATCAAGAGACGAGAACTTTGTCAGTTTGGTGCGAAGTCATAGATCCCAATCACCAATGGAAACCTCAAATGTATGTGCAAGGAAACTTTGGAATTCAAAAAAACAATGTTTTGAGAATTCCAAAGGAATCTATTTTCCCAACTGGCAAATATGATTTGGTATATCTTAAAATAGGAACAAATCAATTTTCGCCAAAAAAAATCAAACTAGGTTTTAACTCTTCGGATTGGGCTGAGGTAACGGAAGGTCTTGAAGAAGATGATGAGATAGTTTCCAAGGCCAATTTTCTTTTGGATTCTGAATCAAAATTAAAGTTAAGTGGAGATAAAAATGATCAGCACAATCATTAAATTTTCAGCAAGCAATCGCTATTTGATCATTTTTATATCACTCTTTTTGGTGGTATTATCACTATTTGCAATGAAAAATATACCTTTGGATGCTCTTCCTGATATGTCAGATACTCAGGTAATCATTTATTCTAAATGGGATAGGAGTCCTGATATTATTGAAGACCAAGTAACATACCCAATCGTAAGATCATTATTAGGTGCTCCCAAAGTAAAAGCAATTCGAGGGTTTTCTGATTTTGGTTATTCTTTTGTTTATGTAATCTTTGAAGATGGGACTGATTTGTATTGGGCAAGGTCTCGGGTAAATGAATATCTATCACAATTACAGACGAATCTTCCCGCCGGTGTTAATTTAAGTTTAGGCCCTGATGCCACTGGTGTGGGTTGGATTTATCAATACGCATTAGTTGATGAGTCAGGTAAAATGGATTTGGCTGAGATTCGATCATTCCAGGATTTTAAATTAAAATATCTTTTTAACTCCATTCCAGGTGTGGCAGAAGTTGCGAGTGTTGGAGGATTTAAAAAACAATACCAAATTCAAATAGACCCTCTCAAACTGCAAATCTTTGGTATTGATATGGACCGTGTCATTGATACCGTTCGAAAATCCAATGATGACGTTGGCGCTAGACTTCTTGAAATTGGCGGTGCGGAGTATATGATTCGTGTTCGTGGGTATGTTCAGTCGAAGGAAGATATTGAACAGATATCACTCGGTGCAAACGAATCAGGAACTCCCGTTTATTTATCGCAAGTGGCAAAGGTAGTCGATGGTCCTGATCTTAGACGTGGTGTGGGTGATTGGAATGGAGAGGGGGATCAAGTATCCGGAATTGTGATTATGAGGCATGGAGAAAATGCCTTAAAAGTCATAGAGTCCATTGAAGCAAAAATTAAATCTATGGAATTTTCTTTGCCAAAAGGATTAAAAATTGTTCCGGTATATGATCGTTCGATCCTGATCAAAGAAACAATTCAATTACTCAAAGAAAAATTGACGGAAGAAATCATCGTTGTTTCACTCATCATTTTGGTTTTTCTTTGGCACATACCTTCTGCCATTGTTCCTATTCTGACAATTCCAATCGCTGTGATCCTTTCTTTTTTACCAATGTATTTGGCAGACATAGGATCGAATTTAATGTCTTTGGCGGGGATCGCACTTTCTATTGGTGTTCTTGTCGATGGAGCCATTGTTGAAGTAGAGAATGCATATAAAAAATTAGAAGAATGGGAGTCTTCCGGGAGAGTTGGTGATTTTCATGCGATTCGATTGGAAGCACTTTTAGAAGTAGGACCATCCGTATTTTTTTCTCTTCTAATCATTGCCGTGGCTTTTTTTCCCATTTTTACCTTGGTTGATCAAGAAGGAAAATTGTTTAGGCCTCTTGCCATTTCAAAAAACCTAACAATGGCAATTGCAGCCCTTCTTGCCATTACTGTCGATCCTGCTTTTCGAATGTTATTTACTAGGATGGATCCATTTACAAAATTCACACCGGTTATAAATTCTATTCTGACACATATTTTTGTTGGTAAATATTATTCAGAAAATAACCATCCCATTAGCAAAAGGTTATATTCTTTCTATGAACCAATTGTTAAAAAAGTTTTAATCTATCCAAAGTTTACCATAATATTCGCGATTGGTTTGTTTGTATTAACAATCCCCGTTTATTTTAAGTTAGGAACTGAATTTTTACCTCCACTCAATGAAGGTTCTATTCTTTATATGCCTACCACTTTACCAGGAATTAGTATCGGTGAGGCGGAAAGGGTTTTAAAACTTATGGACCAAAGGTTGTCTAGTTTCCCCGAAGTAAAATCAGTTTATGGCAAAGCCGGAAGGGCGGATACTTCTACTGATCCTTCCCCAATTTCGATGTTTGAAATTGTCATTACATTGAAACCGGAGAAAGAATGGAGGCCAGGCATTACCAAAGAAGACCTTGTCCGAGAGATGAACGAGAAACTTACGATTCCTGGGTTCTCCAATGCATGGACTCAACCGATTCGAGCGCGTATCGATATGTTATCAACGGGAATTCGAACACCTATAGGGATTAAGATATTAGGCGAAAACCTGGAAGAAATTCAAGAAGTGGGAATCCATATTGAAAATGTACTTAAAAATATAAAGGGTGTGCGTTCCATCTTTGCGGAAAGAACTTCGGGAGGTTATTATATCGATATAAAAATTAAACGTGAGTTAGTAGCCAAATACGGACTCACCGTTGAAGGCATTCAAAAAACGATTCTTTCTGCTTTGGGTGGGGAAACCATTTCTACAACGATTGAAAAAAGAGAAAGGTATTCGATTCAAATTCGTTATCCAAGAGAGTATAGGGATAGTATGGAAATGATCTCAAAGGTTTTGATTCCTATACAGAAAGGTGCACACATTCCTTTAAGTTATCTTGCATCCATTGAATATAATATAGGGCCAACAATGATCCGAGACGAAAATGGGTTTTTAACCGGGTATGTTTATTTAGATACAACAGAAAGTGATTTGCTCGGTTTTGTGGAGAGAATGAAAACGATCGTTGTATCCGAAATTGATTTGCCTAAAGGTATTTTCTTAGAATGGAGTGGGCAATATGAGAATATCATTCGAGTTCGAAACCGAATGTTGATCGTCGTTCCCATCACCTTAATGTTGATTTTCTTTTTATTGTATATAAATACAAAATCAATCATCAAAACGGGAATTGTTTTAACTGCGGTTCCTTTTTCTATGATCGGAGCGTTTTGGCTTCTATTTGTTTTGGATTATCAAATCTCTGTAGCAGTTTGGGTTGGGATTATCGCATTACTTGGGCTAGATGCCGAAACGGGTGTGTTTATGTTAATGTATTTAGATCTTTCTTATGAAAAACATAAAAAATCAAATCGTCTGAAAACAATTGCCGATTTGAAATTAGCCATTATCGAAGGTGCGGTTCATAGAGTTCGTCCAAAAATGATGACAGTGCTTTCTGGATTTATAGGATTGCTACCAATCATGTGGGCCAATGGTTCTGGATCGGATTTGATGAAAAGAATTACAGCTCCTATGGTCGGAGGACTTGCGACAAGTTTTGCCTTAGAACTTGTAGTTTATCCTGCGATCTATTTTCTTTGGAAGAGGGAAGAACTCAACAAAGAAGGTCAGATTTTTTAAAAGTTAAAAGATATTTAAAATTGAAGGCGAAAGGCTGATCGCTCGGATCAGCTATTCTCTACTTTTTTCTGAAACTTGAGGATATTGTCCCTGATCTCTTCTTCTTTTTTATGGAGTTCTTTTAGAAACTCGGTATCCAAAATCATTTCTGGTTTTTTGATGAATTTACTTTCATCATAATTATCAATCTCATACAACAGATCTTCGATATTGGATTCTACTTTCACAAGACTTTGGATGGACTCCACTACCTTTTTGTTAACAAACAAAATTTCTTTGAATCGTAAAATGTAATGTTGGAATCTATTGTCGCGAATCATCGCTTGGCGTTGCATTTCTTTTACGATTTCGCGTTCTTTCAGAACTTCTTTTTTTTCCACAAGGATTTGGTTTTTAAAAATACGAATTAGATTTTCTGTTTCTAATTTATAATTTTCAAAACTACTGTTGTGATTGTTTTGTAAGTCTTCCATTTGTTTGCGAAATTCTTTTTCTCGCAAACGGTCTTGTTCTTTACGAAGTTTGTCAGATGTTTGTAACGCGTTTTTGACACGTGTTTCGATGACAGCATCTAACATGGCTTTGTGCAGTTTGTCCAAACGAAGGAACACTGCAATGGCATATAGAATGCGTTTCATAAAAACTCCTTTATTACTAGTTTAGACGAATAATAAAGAGAGAAAGGTCATCATGTGGCTCTGCTTCTCCCACAAATTCACTCACTTTTTGTAGAATGGCTTGCCTAATCACTTCAGGTGGATCGTTGATATGAGATAAGATAACAGATTCCAATCTTTCTTCTGAAAAAAGTTCTTCTTTCATATTCATGGCTTCTGTGACACCATCTGTATACAATACCAACAAATCACCTGGTAAATACGTCACAGTATGTTCGGAGAACTCACAGTTCCCAATCCCCATTGGTTGACCTTTGCCAGAAAGGTGTTGGATTTTATGGTGTTTTTTGCGATAGATGATTTGTAAATTATGACCTGCAGAAGAATAAGTTAATTCTTTTTTTGTCATATTGATACGTACGAGCATCGCTGTGACAAACATAAGAAAACCAGATTTATCTTGTAAGATTTGGTTGGCGTTGAAGAGAGCTTCGCTTGTGGATGTGGTTTTCGAAACTTCTTGTTGTAATACCGTTTTGGAGAACTCCATAAAAAGTGCGGCAGGAGTTCCTTTTCCCGATACATCCGCAATGATCACGGAAACTTCATCTTTCCCATGAACCACCATATCATAGAAGTCCCCACCAATTTCTCTGGATGCTTGGTAGTATGTATCAAATTCTAAAAGGGAATATTGTTTGGGGATGATAGGCAGGGAATGTTTTTGGATCATCGCAGCTACTTGCATATCACGGTCTATGTTTTTTAAACGTTCACTTTGTATCTTTACTTGTAGGGCAGTGTATGCTTCCCCAACTTGGTTGGTAAGAGTGCGTAGAATCCGAATGTCCATCTCATCAAACCTTGTGCGAGATGTTTTGTCAGACACAACTAGAGAACCTAACCATTCTTTGTTTTTTAGAATGGGGAAAAGGATCATACTGTGTTGGAATAAACCTTTGTGAGTGAGTTGGATCCCCTGCGGTGAATTGGCTGTAATGATTTTGTATCCTTTGAACATCCAATCTGCTTTGTCTGCAAATAATAAAACTTCTACATCTTCGTCATGGATTTGGTCAGAAAACCCTTTGGATTTTGATCTAGGGAGGCCTCTTTTTTCAATCTTTTCAAAGTTAAGCGAAACCCGGTCCACTTGCAAAACTTCGGAAATGGTTTTGACTGCTAGATCCATAAATTCATCAGAACTTTGGATGTTGGCAAGGGCTTGAGAAATTTTAAATAAACCATTCAGTTCGTTTGCTCGTAAGTTAAGACTATCAATGAGAAGTCGATTTTTTACGGCAATGGCTGCTAGGTTAGAAAGATATTTTAAGATTTTGATATCGTTATTATTGAAATCACGATTGTCGAGGGAATTTACCGCTTCGAGTACACCTTGTACTTCGCCTTGGGCAATCATGGGAACACAAAGTAGGTTTCTTGTGACATATCCTACTTTTTGATCGATGGCTTTAAAAATCCGAGGGTCATTCGTTGCATCGTTCACAATTTCTGGTTTGAGAGTTTCGAGAACCATTCCTGCAATCCCTTTTCCCCTAGGAACTGTTAGGTGAGCAAGTGATTCTTCTTTTAAACCACTGGTTGTATTAAAAACTAACTGATCATTTTCTTTATCATAAAGGAGTAGGGAGGAACCTTCTGTCTGTAGAACATCCCGGGTGATTCCCATAATTTCACTGAGGAGTGTGTCCAAATCTTCGTGCGAATTGATTCGGCTAGTAATGTCTGAAATCAGACCTAATGTCAGTAGTTTAGTAGGCATCCGAATCTATCCTTGTTCGATCAAACTTCCAATCCCTTGGTTCGTCAATATTTCAATTAAGACGGAATGAGCAACTCGTCCGTCAATGATGTGGGCTCTTTTGACTCCGGAGTCAATGGCTCGCAAACAACACTCTACTTTTGGTATCATGCCACCTGAGATCTGTCCAGTTTTTATATGTCCATGGATGTCTGCTTTTTTGAGACCTGTTACCAACTTTCCATCAATGAGAATGCCTGGAGTGTCTGTGAGTAAAATGAGTTTATCTGCATGGAGTGCTTCGGCAATGGCACCAGCCATAGTGTCCGCATTGATATTTAGAGTTTGTCCATCTTTTGACATGGCTACTGGTGAGATGATCGGGATAAAACCTTCACGTTGTAAGGTGAGTAAAATATTGGGATCCACTTCTGTCACTTCGCCCACAAGACCTAAGTCTACTTTTTGAACTTTACCATCTTCTCCTTCCACTTCCATCAGATACTTTTCAGCGATGGCAAGCCCCCCATCCTTTCCTGATAGACCAACTGGTTTTCCACCTTTTTCTTGGATGAGAGAAACAATTTGTTTGTTCACTTTTCCTGTAAGAACCATCTCCACCACTTCCATGGTAGCTTCATCAGTGACCCTATGGCCACGAATGAACTGGGTATTGAGGTTGAGAGACTTGATCAGAGCATTGATTTCCGGTCCACCACCGTGAACCACAACAGGATTGATTCCCAAATATTTAAGTAGTACAATATCTTCAGCAAAAGATGCTTTTAATTCTTCTTCCACCATGGCAGCGCCGCCATATTTGATGACAATGGTTTTCCCAGAATATTTGATCAAATACGGAAGAGCTTCCAAGATATGATTGATTTTTTCAGAATGGTGGTTCATAAAAGTCCTCATTTATGATAATGAAATTTAAAGCCGCCGCAGTGCAAGTCACAAGTACAGCAAGAATCTCAAATAACCTAACTAAGTGTAGGCAACTTGTAGAAGAGGCAGCGAGAGCCGGTGCCAAAGTCATTGGCCTTCCCGAAAACTTTTCCTTTATGGGGAGTGAATCGGAGAAAAAAAATCTTCTGGGTCAAATCGAAAAAGAGACAAATGCCTTTTTACAAGAAACCTCAAAAGACCTAGGAATTTTTCTACTTGGAGGAGGTTTCCCCACAAAGGCACCTACAGGAAAGGTGTACAATACCGCTGTCATTACAAATCCCAATGGAGAAGAAGTATTTCGTTATCATAAGGCCCATCTCTTCAATGCAGTTGTCGGAGACGGATTCAATTATAGCGAATCCAATTCCACAGAAAGTGGAGGTAAGGTTCCTGATGTAGTTCCAACTGAATATGGAAAAATTTCTTCTGCAATTTGTTACGATATCCGATTCCCAGAACTCTTTCGTTCTTTGTCAGAGAAGGGAGTGGAACTTTGTTTTTTGCCAGCAGCTTTTACCGTTCCTACGGGCGAAGCCCATTGGCATGTATTACTTCGGGCAAGAGCCATTGAAAATTTTATGTATGTAATCGCACCAGGGCAAACAGGAACCCATGACCCACATGGAAACCGCAAAACTTTTGGCCATTCCCTCATCATTTCTCCTTGGGGAGAAATTTTAGATGAGATAGACAAAGAAGAAGGATTTGTTATCGCTGAAATCGACTTACAAAAGTTAAGCGAAATTCGAAACCAACTCCCCAGTTTAAACCATCGTCTATTCTAGAAAAATGATTTCTTTGTCGAAGAAACCTTTTTCATAAGAATGAAATCTTTCATAACTTTCTCTGCTGCTTTTTGTTTTTCCATGTGTACAAAATGTCCGCATTCAGAAAATAAAACCGCTTTGACATGAGGAGTGGTTCTCTCGAGTTCCATCACATGTTTGCCTGGAATGATAGGATCCTCTTCTCCTCGCATAATTAGAGTGGGAACTTGGTTTCCAAAAACAATGGGCCGAATGTCAGTTCTGTCTAACATTTCTAGGATCATTAAAATTTGTCTTGGATTCAAACATTCAAATTGAGGGTTATAGTCTTTTAGGAATTGTTTGATGTCTTCACGAGCATGGAAGGCAGAAGAATCATACACTCCATAAGAAAATCCAATTTGTAAGGCTTTGGGAAGGGACTTACCCAACTTAAATCCAAAGTCAAAAAAACTCCCCAGGTTGGCCCTAAGTCCCACCACCCCAATTTTCAAAATTCCAGGAACGGGCCCATGGACAAAAGGAGCGATGGAGATCACTTGTTTGATCCTTTGTGGAAATAAAGAAGCAATCGCAAGCACCGCCATCCCACCAGTGGAATGACCCACAAGTGTGATGTCTTTTTCACCAGCAGAGGCCCAAATTCCTTGTGCTTGTGTTTCTAAAAAATCTTGGAGGGTAAGTCCTTTTTTTTGATCAAAAATTTCTGCTGGATAATGACCCACTAAGTCTAGTTCGATGACATCTCCTAATTGGCGAAAAAAAGGAATGTTGAGACCCCAATACCCCGCAGCAGAACACCAACCACCAATTAGAACAATCGTTTCTTTGGCTTTGGAATTGAGAGACTTGTGTTTAACGTATGTTAGTCTATGATTTTTCCAATTATAAATTTGTCTTTCTGACATAAGATCCTCTAGTCTTCAATGATACGAGGGAAAGATCCCAAAATTCTTGTGACCACTTCGTAGTTGATGGTTCCTGTCCAAGCCGCATGGTCGTCTGCCGAAATCATTTCATTTCCTGACTTACCCAAAATTACTACATCGTCTCCCAGTTTTGCATCAGGGATATGAGTGATATCAAGCATAGTCATATTCATACAAATCCGACCTAATATTTTTGCCCTTTCCCCACGAATGAGCATATACCCCTGATTCGAAAGTTTCCGATCTAGCCCTTCATAATATCCGACGGGTACAACTGCCAATTTTGTATCGTGTGTGGTTTTATAAGTGGATCCATACCCAATAAAAGTACCTTGGTTTAGGTTTTGGATGTGTTGGATTTGAGTTTTCCAACTGAGGGCCGGTTTTAACATCCCCACATCTTTTTTCATGAGTGAAAGTGAGAGTTTGGTTTCAAGACTTGGCCAAAGCCCATAAAGAGATATTCCTACACGAACCAAATCCATCCTTGCTTCCGAAAATAACATGGCCGATGCAGAGGAAGCACAGTGACAAATAAGATCGATGAACCCGTGTTTAGCGAATGTATCTATGGTTTCTTGAAACCTACTGAGTTGTAACATAGAGTAACTATGTTCTGTAAAATCTTCTGTGCTAGCAAAGTGAGTGGCAATTCCCGCGAGTGGGAGTTTTTTTTCAAAAATTTCTTTGGCTAAAACTTCAGCAGTGTTTGTTGGAATTCCTAAACGAGACATTCCCGTATCGACTTTCAAATGGATTTTGGGAGTGGGAGAAAGTTTGGATAAAATTTCGATTTCTTCGATCCGAGAGACCATCACCCAAAAGTTTTCGTCTGCCAAAGATTCCTTTCTTTCTTTTAGATCGGGAATACTTCCCATGATGAGGATGGTGGCTTTTGGGAATACACGTCGGATGGACAAAGCTTCTTCTAAAGAGTTGACTCCTAAATAGTCGGCACCGGCATCAAGGGCGATGGAGGCCGTGGCAAGGAGCCCGTGCCCATAGGCATTGGATTTGATGATGGCGGTAAACTTGGTTTTTGGCCCAATCAGTTTGCGAAATAGGGCGATATTATGGCTAAACGCCGAACGAGAGAGGTAAATCCGAGAAGAGAGCACTGTCCCATTTTTTTTTACTTTTCTCTTCTGTCGCTTCAGATATTTCTATTTTTGAATGCTCTCCCAACACACTGAACTTCCGTCTTTCCCTCCTTTTGATTCTTGGAAAGGGATCTCCCAGTATTTCCCCGTACAGAACGATTCTGTTTGGTTGAATTATTGTGGAACCACACCTGTTTCCACTTATGCCATCCAGATGATGAATCTCTACTTCCAGGAATATGCAAGGTTTGGGATTTTTGCCCCGAGTTTTGCGGAACCGGCAATCAAATCTGCCATCCGCGGATACATTGCAGAAATTTTACATTGTGATCCATCAGAGATAGGAATTGTGCATAACACTAGTGAGGGGATCAATCTTTACTCCCATAGCATCCAAATCCCAAAAGGAAAACGAATCCTTGTTTTAGAAAACGAATATCCAAGTAACGTGTATCCTTGGGAACATTGGAAAGAAAAAGGTGTGGGATTAGATTTTATCCCCGTCGGCAAAACTCCCGATGAATTTTTAACGAACCTCAAAAACGAATTGGAAAAAGGAGATGTGTATATCCTTAGCCTATCGCCTGTTCATTGGTGTACGGGAGTAGTTTTTGATATGGAAGCCGTTTCCAAACTTTGTGAAACTCATTCCACAAAACTAGTGATTGACGGAAGCCAAGCGGTAGGTCATATCCCTTTGGATTTTGGAAAACTGAAAGTTGCTTTTTGTGCCTTTGCCGCGTGGAAGTGGTTACTTGGTCCGTTGGGTTTGGGCGTTGTGTATTTATCCAAAGAAGAATCCAAAGGATTCAAACTGATCTTCAAAGGCCAAGCCAGTGTGGTGAATGATTCCAGTTATTTTCCATATCGGGATGAATGGAAACCCGCCGCCGACCAATTTGAACAAAGTACAATCAACTTCAATGATTGGATTTATTTTTATGCATCTCTAAAGATGTTGTCGACTCTTGGTTTCTCTCGGGTGAGGGAACGGATTTACCAAGTGGCGGGGATGTTTAAGGATGCCCTTCACGATCTTGGTTTTACTTTAGAATCGGATGCATTTCCCAATGTCAAAACGGGAATCCTTGCCATCACAGGCCATAAAGATCCTTCCAAGTTCCAACCGGAAGCCATTCAGGCCTTTTTAAAACAAAGAAAAATTACAGCTGCGGTGCGACTGGGACGACTCCGAATGGCTCCTCATATTGCGATTGAAGAAGAACATGTGGCCCGAGTGAAAGAAACCTTAAAAGAATACCTAAGTCAAAGTTAGGTGGAAGGGTTTATTCGATTCCTATATGGTTACTAAAATTTCTAAACTGATTGTGACTGCTTTTCCGGTTGTGCTTCTTTTGGTTTCCGCCATTGGATTTGTGTTTCCTGAAAAAATCATTTGGTTTAAAGGTCCTTGGATCACTTATAGCCTCGGTGCCATTATGCTTGGGATGGGACTCACGCTGGAAGCAGAGGATTTTATCCGGATTTTAAAACAACCAAAGCCGATTCTTATTGGAACTATATTGCAATATACGATTATGCCAATACTTGGATATTCTCTAGGGTTTTTGTTCCAACTCCCCGAGGCCTATGCTGTTGGCCTCATCCTTGTTTCTTGTTGTCCTGGTGGGACCGCATCCAATGTGATTACATTTTTGTCCAAAGCGGACGTCCCTCTCAGCGTAACCTTAACATCTGTCTCAACAATCCTAGGAATCCTCGTGACTCCCTTTCTCATTTCTGTTCTCATTGGCAGTCGTTTGGAAATTGATAGGTGGGGTCTTGTATTAACTACCTTCCAAGTGATCTTAGTCCCTGTTGGATTGGGATTATTTTTGAAATCAATTTTCCCAAAACTCACAAAGGAGATTCAAGATTTTTTTCCCGTACTTTCTGTACTGTTGATTGCGATGATTGTTGCTTCGATCATTGCCAGTGGGAAAGATACCATCCTCCATTCGGACTTCCGTATCTTTTTTGCGGTCATCCTTTTACACTTAGGTGGGTTTGGACTGGGTGGGATGTTTAGCTGGTATCTGACAAAAAATGCAAAAACGTCCAAAACCATTTCGATTGAAGTCGGGATGCAAAATTCAGGGCTCGGGGCAGTGCTTGCGAGGACACATTTTCTCGATCCGAGCACCGCAATTCCTAGTGCTTTATCGAGTTTGACCCATTCCCTTTTGGGGAGTTTGTTTGCGACCTATTTCAGAAGGGAATTAAAAAAACCAGCTATTGTCGATTGACTATATATGGGGTCGGTACGTCATGGCATAAATTATGAGAGAAATCATAAAACTAACCTGTGTCCCATGTGCGATTCCTGGGCGGTCAAATTACTTCCAGACTAAAAACAAGAAGACAAAGTCGGAAAAACTTGTGACTAAAAAATATTGCAAATTTTGCAAATCTCATACGGATCACAAGGAATCCAAAGTCTAAGGATTAAGATGCCGAAACCAGCTGCAAAATCTTCATCAGCAGAGAAGGGAGTGGACAAAAAGTTCATCGAAGAGGTGCGTGAGCTCCTCCAAGAGAAAAAAGAATCCCTCCTGATCAAACTCAACCAGTGGGAAGACACCAGTTCTCCTTCTGGCTTGAAAGAGATGGGAGATATTGCAGACATTGCATCCGAACTCAATTCAGAAGCCCTAACTTCTGTGTTGACTGAAAACGAAATTGAAACTCTGCGCGAGATTGAACTGGCGCTAGAAAAAATAGAAAACGGAACCTATGGGATCTGCGAAGGAACGAAGAAAAAAATTCCAATCGCAAGACTCAAAGCCATTCCGTGGACAAGATTTACTGTAGAATTTGCAGAGCAAATGGCTAAAAGCCGTAACCGTGCTGGTGGATACCGTATGGATTCATTATCTGCTTATCCTGCGACTGGAATGGACGTGGATTCTCTCGATTAAGAGAAAATCCCTTATTCTTTAGAAACAAGATCCCAATTCAAATCCACACAGTCCGAATTCTCCCGATTCCCTTAAATTTACAATTGATTCACTGAGCTTAAGCTCTAAACTCCTTCTATCGTGAGTTTTCTAGGCCGCTTTCGTTCTTTACCCATTTCCGATCTCCTTTTCTTTTTTTTCTGTACCTTCTCTGTTTGGAGCCTCCATCGGTATGTGGAACCAGTTCCTGGTAACCATTTCTATCCTTCCTTTCTTTTGCAATTTGCCTTTGGATTTTTTCCACAAATGTACCAGAGAAAATGGGGAAGGATTTTTACAGCTCTTGGAGTTTTTACTTTTTTACGTCTGCCTTATCTTTCCGGTCTTCCCATGGTTGGTTCCTACCAGCTTGTTGGTTTGTTTCTCGGATCCATTCTGGGGATCTGGACGAGAGAGTTCATCCTTGTCCTTCTTGGGAGGAATGAAACAGCCCTCCCCAAACAATCGGAACAAATCCTTAGGGATTGGATGATTCGTAATCCCACTGGGAAATCCAATCTCCCCATTTGGTATTCGACCTATTTTGGGTTTATTTTCTTTCTTTGTCTTTTAACAGTACTTTGTCTTTTCCAATACCAAGGTCTAGGGCTTGTGACTGGACTTGGAATCCAAGAGTATTTGTATTTTCCTTCTCTTTCTTCTAGAGAAGCTATGGGACTTTCTTGTAAAATCCTAGTTCCCACTTCGTTTGTGATTTTATATCTATTTTCCGAAGAACGGTCTATGCCAACTCCGTCTAAGGATAGTTTGTCGGAACAACTCCGGTTCGGATTGTTTTTAGGATTGGGAATCAATTTACTTGTGATGAGCATCCAATCCATTTGGAGTTTGGATTTTTTTTCAGAAGGAACTTTAGAAAGTGTGAAGGTTGGGCGTAGTACTGGACTTTTTCAAGATTCTGGATCGGCTTCTTGGATTCTTCCTGTATTGTCTCTACTTTGGATTTCCAAACTCATTCAGAATTGGCGTAAGTCCAAGGAAAGGTTCAGTTTGGTTCTGGCGGTCCTTTCTTTTTTATTTGTGACTTGGTTAGGACTGAGACAGGGAAAGGCATTTTGGGTGGTTTGGAGCATTTCGATAACCATTGGACTCATCCATCTAACCACTGATTTGTGGATCATTTCAATCACTAAAAAAAGAATCACTCGTATGGGTTTGTATTTACTCATTCCAATTTTGGGTTTTTTGACTTTATACGGCTTGAGTTTTATACAAAAAGATTGGGATCTCATTGCCTTATCAAAACGTTTTATGGATGCGGTTCCCGTTTGGAGAAAGGAACCTTATTTAGCTTTCGAAAAAATGGATCTGACTCGTGCAGAACTTTTGACCATTTGTATGGAAGGGATCAAAACCAATTTGTGGCTTGGGAATGGAATAGGATCTTTTCCACTAGCTCTCCTTGATCCATTTCGGGTAGGAACCAAAACTTCGATTGCTATGATTGATTTCCCACCTAACTTCTTTTTGTGGTTGGTTTATGATTTAGGGATTTTAGGGAGTTTTGTTTTTTTCTTTTTTATCTCTCTCTTTTTATGGGAGAGGGGACTTTGGAAACAATGTTTACTCCTTGTTTTGCCCTTTTTATTCGGGGTTCAAATCCAAAACTCAGATGGGGCTTTCCTTTGTTTTTATTTAGTTTTACTCGGAGAAAAAGGAACGGGATTTTCCGCTACTTTTGATAAGTTTAGAAAAACTATTTGGTTTTCTCCCTTACTCCTTATCCTTTCCTTGGGCCTTCCTTTAAATTACGCATTGTTTTATTCGCAGAGGTACTGGGATTTAGGAATTGGATCTGAATTTCGGAAAAACCAATTACGAGAATACCAAGTAGCAGCGACTCTTCCTCCAAGATCACCTAACTTTGAATATGAGTTTCATGGAAAGGTTTGGGAATGGAAACTTTCTGAATTTGGATCGGCAAGGTCAGGGCGAATTTTTTTAGAAACCACAGACAAAAGTCCAGTTGTAGAAGTATTGTTTTTGAATTCTGATAAAAATATCATTAAACAAGAGTTATTTGAAGAAACAAAGTATGGATATTCCTGGTCTGGAGAATGTCCAAAGGGTGCATCCTTTCTCCGATTAAAATCTAGATCTAGGTTAGAATTTCGATTGCCCCGATCTCAGTTTGATGGGAACAACCGAATCCAATTTTAATACCTTTTTTAAATTTAAACTAACCTTCGGATGTATAAATCCTTAGTAATTTTGGCGACGGTTTTCCCGTCTTCACCAACCACTTCGGTTTCATAGGTTCGAATGGTTTTTTTCTCTTTTTTCAAAAGTTCTTTTAAGTTTGCAAACTCACTATCTGGAATATGGAAGGTAGCGGTGACAGTTCCTTCTCCGGGTTTCACAAAATCAATTTTTGCTCCCTTATCCCAAACCATATAATCTTTACCCAAATTCATCATCAGTAAAAACATAAAAAACGGATCACACATAGAATAAAGAGATCCTCCGAAATGAGTCCCCACATAATTTGTGTTTGATAAAATGAGTGGCATAGAAACTACCATTGTATTTTGATCCACAAGTTTCGGTAAGATGTTGGCACCTTCATAAGGTTTGAACATTCGGAATGCCTGTTCAAACCCATAAGTTTGTTCTAAAAATTGCCATAAAGGATGTACTTTGTATTCCAGAAGGATTTCTCTGTGTCTCATAAATCCAGTTGAAAACAATAGAACGATTGGTCTACTATTTATTCTATTGGTTTTTGATCCAAAAAAACTGATTCACTGTCGTATTCCTGACTACATAGTTTTGTTATGGTAGGATAGTCGATTTTCCCGTTGGGTAATCTGGGCATGGAATGATTTGTTAGAACTAATTTTGGGATATGGCTTTCTGGTAAATCCTTTCGCATCCGAATGAGAACCTCCTCGGGTGTTAGGTTTGTCGAACCAAAAACACCAATTGTATCTCCTGATTCACCTGAAATACAAACACAAACAAATTCACCTGGTAAAGACAAACCAAGGATTTCTGATTCGATCCTGTCTAATGAAACTCGTTTCCCTTTATGTTTGATGATTCGGTCTTTTCTCCCTAAAAGATACCATCCCAGTTCTGAACCATTACCTAAATCATTTGTCGCATAAAATTCGTTTGGTGGTATCCTGAATTTGACCCAACCGTTTTCTTCCAAAAGGAAAAACTGATTTGATAAATAAGGGCTACGGATCTGGAGTTCTGATTCCTCGATTCCTTCTTCTTGAAAGAATTTTGTTTCTACATCATTTAAAATCTGAAACCGATTTTGGCGGAGTGGGTCGCGGTAACCGATGGCACCGGTTTCAGTGGATCCATAAATTTCCAAAACAGAAATCCCTCCTTTGTCTCGAAGGGTTCGTGCTAAAGGAACGGGAAATTTCATTCCAGAAACGATGGCATTTTTGGGGAGAGGGGAATGGGCATCCACTGCTTTTTGCAACTGGGGTGCGGATGTGATCCAGAGATAGGTTTCTTTACTGGGTTTTTCGATATGAATCGGAATACCCAGTCGTTTGGGAATCAAATACCCCCACAAAAGGCCGTAGAGATGGCAGAAGGGCACAGAAACAAACACTCCCGCTTTCTTTGTTCCTTGGAAAAGGGACTGGACTAAGTTATCTTTTGTCCAAAAGGAAATTTCGGATTCGATTTCAGACCATTCCTTCCAAACCATTTTTGGGACTCCTGTTGACCCTGAGGTCACGAGGCAAAAAGACTTTTTGGAATCTAAGACAGGGAGTGGGTATTTATGGAGATGGTTTTCTAAGACGGTTCCTTTCCAGAGTGGATCGACTAGGATGGGTTGGTTCGATTCTAAATCGAGTTCAAAGTTTCCAGATAGAAAATACTCGGAGTCAGCAAAACGAAGGACAGAAGCCATAAAACAAAAAATCCTCCCCCCAGGATTTGGAGGAAGGATTTCTTTTAAGGTAGGCCTATCTATTTTTAAGCGGCTTGTTGTTTTCCTAGTCTTTTCTTCATTAAGAACCCAAGAGCAGCTCCTATGACGATCAAACTTGCAGATACCTCTAAAGCATTTTTCTGAACTGCTTTGATGAGGTAGGCAGAAAACCCATTGTCAACATAGAAGTCACTCACTCGGACTACGTAGGATGGACGGTTGGGAGCTGGGATTTGGTCTACATGTAGATACCAATCTTTATGAGCCACACCGTTTGAGTTCATCCAAGCGTTGAAGAAAATGTAACCAGAAGTAGACGGTTTGCGAATGTCGGCACCTTCTGTTGGGTGGTTAAAAATTCCCGGAACAATGATGGCCCATGGGAATCCTTTGCTGTCTAGGAAAGAATCTTTACCAGCACTGTTTGTGAAGTAACCAGGACGATAGATTTGTCTAAACACTCCATCTGTCTTTTGGTTGATGGCAAGGAAATAATTCAAATGCCCACCCACTAGGTTTTTGGTTTGGTTCAAATCCACTGGTTCTTCAAATGTAATGGTAATATTTGCTGTCACACCACGAACAAAGTCATTGATAGTGAATGTAGTTCCAGCACTTGGAGCGTTTTTACTTCCAAATAATGTTTTGTCAGAACTTGGAAGGATAAGAACTCCACGTTTAAGTTGTGCAGATGTTAAAGTTCCACCAGTACAGTCTCCTGTAGCGTTAGCAGTATACTTGGGTGCAGCAGCACAACCATTCCATGGGTTTCCAGTTCCGTTTACATAACTTACTTGAACGGTTGCATTGGTTGGAACATTCAATGAAAGTCTAAGTTCATGATTGTATCCAGCACCTTTTGCAACGTGGGTATATGTTCCACGAATCACCTTAACTTTGTTTGCTGGTGTTTTGTCCATCTCAGTAGTAAACACTGTTGAGTGGTCGTTTAGGTCTGCATCACCTGCAGAAGGAAACATGTCTTCAAATGCGATTGTGTATCTACCAGAACGTGCAGTGGTAGCAAGACTTGGATCTTCTGGGAATTCATCATAAATATTGGCAATTCCGTCGCAATCAGTATCAACTGCTTGCACACAACCATTCACTGGTTGGAAGTTTGTTGTGTCTACATTGACAACAGGAGCAACCACTACAGTTCCTGAACCGCCAGCAGCAGGTTGTTGCACCGGAGCTGTTCCATTCAGTTCCACCACTTCTCCAGTGGTTGGATTCACACCAATCACACTGATTTCTACAGTTGTGACAGTCGGAGGAACACTAATGGGAATGGTTACCGATCCGTTGGAGTCAGTAGTTCCTACGCCAACCACATTCGGTTGTCCCGTAGTTGTTGTTTCTGTCACAGTGACTGGTGCGTTAGCCACAGGGCCTGATTCATTTCCAACCACAACAGTGACAGGAACAGTCACATTGGTTTCAAAATTAAAATTACCACCATTGGTTTGGTCTACAACCACAACTGTTGTTTCATTCACAACCGTAGTTGGTGTAGGAGCCGGAGTTGTGACAACCGGTGCCGGAGTTGGCTCTGGAGTTGTTGTAGTTTCCGGCGTAGTTGTTGTTGGTTCTGGTGACGTTGTCGAAGTTTGGTCTCCGCTTGTAGCACCATCGGTTGGTGTGGTTTCCGCCGGAGCCGTGATTTGGCTTGGGTCTGTGGTTTCGAGTCCCACTACTGTAAAGGTGCCTTCGCCTTTGCTTGTTTCCGTTGTTTGTGCGGTTCCATCACCGAGTCCCAAAAATGGGAGAAGTAATAAACCTTTCTTTTTATTGGAGCAATCCAATAAAACAAGGGGAATTGTTAAAAGAACTAACCATCGTTTCATGTTGAGATATCCTACCTGTATAGGGAATTGAACGACAAAATATGAAAAAAAGCAACGGCGATTTAAAATAATTTAGGGAAATCCATTGGATTTTTTGGGGAATGTACGAACAGAGTTTAAAAAAAATGAACAAATTGCCCGCAAAATCAGACATAAAGGCATTTTTATATTCTAGGATTCTTTTTTTGCTACGTGAGCCACTGCATTCCCAAATACAAAATTTTGGAACCGTACATTCTGAAACCCAACTTCTTTTAAAATTTCTGCGAGGGTCTCTTGGTCTGGGTAGGCTTTAGATGAATGAGGGAGGTAATCAAACATCTCATTCTCCTTTCCATAGAGTAAATACCCGAATATAGGCACTATTTTGAAAAAGTAAAAATCAGCGAAGTATTTCAAGAATTTGGGTCGCACTCGTCCCACATCCAAATTCACAAACACTCCATCTTTCTTTAGCACTCGTTTGATCTCATTTAAACATTTTTTGATATCGGATACGTTACGAAGGCCAAAACCCATTGTTACCAGATCAAAACTCCCATCGGCAAACTGGCTAAGGTTCATGGCATCTCCCAGAAGGAGTTTCACCCTGGGGTTTTCCGGAATCTTGTGGATGGCAAAAGACAACATCTTTTCCGAAAAATCGAGACCTACTACCTGTTCTAGGTTTGGATCTTGGGAAAGGCGTAGCGTAATGTCTCCTGTCCCACAGCAAAGGTCCAGGGCGGATTTGGCCAAAGGAACACTCTTTTTGGCCTCTCTGACCACCCAATCCTTCCAAATTCTGTGTAAGAAAAAACTATTCCAGTCGTTGAACCTATCGTAGGCTCTGGCAATTCCATCAAAATTCGTTCTTACATATTCCGGTTTCTTTTCTTGGGATGGCAGTTGGTATTGGTTCATAGAGGTCGATACATCCATGAATTGGACATTTTCAATTCCCGCAATTTTGATTTTTATTCTTCTTTTTTGTTTTTCACTCACATCCTTCTATTTTTTCTTTCGAATCGTTCTTGGACTTAAAAAATTAGAAGGAAAACAATTTCGGTCGGAAGTTTTTCCGAAAGAGCCAACAGAACAAGAATTGGAATTATTTTTTTCTCCACTGGAAAGAACCATCCAATGGTTGCCGACACTCGCATCTCTTGCCATGCTTCTCGGATTACTTGGAACGGTGATTGGAATTAATTCTGCCTTTGGTGCAATGGAAGCCCAAGGGAAAGTGAGTTTAGAAGTACTCGCAGGTGGAATCAAAGATGCACTGAACACAACAATTGCCGGTCTTTTGGTTGCGATTCCCTCTTTGTACTTTCATAGATTTGCAGAAAACAAAATCCGCCACATTTCGGAACTACTAGTCAAAGATTTTTCGAATCCACAATGAAACTTCGTAAATCTAGTTCTTATTCTTCCATTGACATTAGTAGTTTGATAGATGTACTTTTTATCCTACTCATCTTTTTAATGTTAGCAGTTCGGTTTACAGAGACAACTTCAACCTTACAACTTGACCTTCCTAAAACCAAAACGGAATCCATTGGAGAGGAATCACCTAAGTTTAAAATCCAAATCAACCAATTAGGAATTGTTTATATTGATGGGAAGGAAACCACAAAAGAATCTCTAACAAATCTAATTACGGAAAACGAAGATGGAAAATCTAGGATTGTTTTAGAAGTGGACCAAAAGGTGGAGTTTGGGGTTTTTGTTTTGGTAACAGATTTATTAAAATCGAAAGGGTATCAAAAAATAGACATTGTCACTCAAAAGGATTAGAGGTTTGTAATAAATCGATTAAAAATTTATATTTTTTGTTTTGAACTTTTTGTTCTAATATTTTTTTTCCTTTGTCTTCTGTTTGAATTGCGTTTAAAACTTCCGTTAGTTGGCCAAAGTTTTGTATCCTAATCAATTTTAAAATTTCCTTTTTTAGTTCAGGAGAGGAAAAATTCAAAAAACTTTGAACAATTTCTGCTTCCGATTCTTCTTGTTTAGCCGTTTGAATGATTTCGTTTGTATGGATAGGTCCTAGTTTTGATTTTTGTTTTAAACTTTCAGGAACTTCTTGTAACCGTGTCAATGGAATCTCAAAAGAAAATTCAGAACCAGCTCCCACAGAACTTTTTACGTGTATGGTTCCTCCTAAAAATTCAACTAGTTGTTGGCAGATGGAAAGACCAAGTCCTGTTCCTTCTTTATAAGAACTTCCTTGTTCTGTTTGTTGGAAAGCTTCAAAAATAGAATGTAATTGGTCACCTGGAATTCCAATTCCAGAATCTTTTACAATGAATCTAACTGTATCAAAAGATTGTTCTGGGTTACTTTCTATTTTGATTTCTAAACTGACAGAACCTTGGTTTGTAAACTTTAAGGCATTCCCAAGTAAATTAACAAGAATTTGGCGAATTTTCTGTAAATCGGCTTCATAAAAAGAGGAAGATATATTTTCAGCTCCAATGAGTTCTAAACTAATTGATTTTTCAGAAAAACGATAAGAAAACATAGAGAACAAAGTGTCCCAAAGTTGGACAAGGGAAAATTGTTCTCTTGATTCTGTCATCTTACCTGCTTCAATTTTTGCTAAATCCAAAATATCATTGATCATACCGAGTAAGTGCACTCCATTATCATAAAGAGAATTAACATACCCTTTTAAATGGCCCGGAAGGATTGGATCTTTTTCTAAAATTTGCGAAAATCCAATCACAGCATGGAGGGGAGTTCTTAGTTCATGTGTGATTTTTGAGAAAAAAACCGATTTTGAGCGGTTTGCTTTGATGGCAGCTTCCACTGCTTTCTGGAGTCTTTTGTTTTGGAGTTGGATTTTTTGCGAGTAGTCGTTTAACTTGTCTTCTGCGATTTTACGATCAGTAATATCGAATACAGTGGATTTACTAATGATAAAGTTCCCATCTTTGTCAAAAGTGGCAGTAGAATTTAAACTAATAAAAAATGTAGTTTTGTCTTTTCTCACAAACTCCAATTCAACACCAGTTAAATTTTCGTTAGGAAAAGAATTGGTTATGAGTCTGTATTTGTCTTGGCTACTTTCTGTCATTAAATCATTAAATTTAAAATTCCCAACAACTTCTTCTCTGGCATAACCTAACCAGTCTAATTCTGTATCATTGATAGAAACAATGATATTGTCTTTGTCGAGTGAATGATACCCACACGGAGCATTGTTATATAGATCCAAAATCCTTTCATAGGATTTCATCAAATTTTCTTCGGCAATTTTACGATTGGTGATATCATTCCCAATGGATAATACTTCGTAAGGGTATCCAAATTCATTTTTTAAAATTCGGTTGGACCAAGTAACGGTTCTTTTGTCACTTTCTCCAATAAAAACATCATACTCTTGGCGGATATTTTGTTCTGGTCTATGAAAGATATTCCATAATCGAGATTTTACTTCGTTAGATTTTTCTAATGGGATTTGAAATAAATCTAATACCACATCTTTACCTTCTGCTAGGTCCTTTGTGGTTTGAAAAAATTCTTCCGCATAGGGATTGATGGAATGGATTTTAAAATCAGGACTCCAACGAATGATGATGGAGTTTGCTGTATCGTAGATATCTTGGTATTGTTTTTCTTTTTCTCTGATGGTACGTTCAATTTCCTCAGAGTTACTTAAATTTTTTCTGAAAAGGATTAACCTAAGTTTTTTTTCCCTTAAATAGGCATGATAATAATAGTAAGTGAGTAATAACAATCCAAAGGTGAAGAGGGTTATTACGATTCCAGTGATCATTTAATTTCCAAAAGTAACATTGTCATGTCATCGGCAACTTTGCCACCAGAAAAACTCAAAACTTCCTTTTGAACAGATTCCAAAAACTCCTGAGAGGAAAGATGAATCCTGGATTCAATCAGCGTTTGAAATTTTTGATCTCCTAAATATTCTTCTTTATCATTAGGAACTTCAAACATTCCATCAGAAAATAAAAACAATCGATCTCCCGCCTTTAAAAAAATATCTTCATTTTCTGTATTGAGTTGGTCGGGAAACATCATCAGACAAAATCCTTTGGTTCCTAGTTTGATTATGTTTTTATCTCGGAGTAGGAACATATTATGATGTCCGGCCATGGAGTAGGAGAGCAAATTTTCTTCAGCTTTGTATCTTAAATAAATGGCACTAATGAAATGTGTACTGATGAGAGGGGTGAGGGTGTTGTGAATCCAAAATAGGCTTTCACTTGGTGACAAAAAGGATTTGTCCATGGTTTTGAATGTGATGATGGCCATTAGGGAAACCATGGCCGCTGCAATTCCATGCCCTGTTACATCTCCAAATAAAATATCCAAATCACCAGAAGGTAACAGATCGTAGGTGATGAGGTCACCTCCTACAAGTTCCATAGGTTTGTAAGAGGTATAAATTTGGTAAAGAGGCGAGGGAGGGAACTGGAATGTAACTAAATTTTCTTGGTTGGATTTTGCTAGTTCCAAATCTTTCTGGATGGCTTGCAAAAGATCGATCCTTTCTTTCTCTAAGGTTTTGATTTTGATATGAGTCCTTATCCTGGCAAGGATTTCTGATTCTTGAAAAGGTTTCGTAATGTAATCAACAGCTCCTGTTTCCAAACCTTTGACAATGTCACTAGTTTCGTTGAGTGCAGATAAAAAAAGGATGGGAGTGTTTTTTGACCTATCTGTAGCAAGCAGTCGTTTTGCGACATCAAGACCACTGAGCCCCGGTAACAAAATATCAAGTAAAATTAAATCAAAATCTAAGGCTTCTGCGAGTTCTAAAGCATATTCACCATCATAGGCAACCGCCACTTCATACCCTTGGCCAAGTAAAATATGAGTAATAATTTCAATATTTGTTTCGTTATCATCAACAACCAAAATTTTTGCTGCTTGTTTTGTCTGCACAATTCATGAAGGATTGAGAGTAAAAAACATTTGGCAAGAGATTTTTGGTATCGTTTGATTCTAAGAGACAAGAGAAATGAAAAAGATCATCCATATTGATATGGACGCATTTTATGCTTCTGTAGAACAAAGAGACTTTCCGGAAATGCGTGGAAAACCAGTAGTTGTTGGTGGATCTCCGCATTCACGGGGAGTCGTATGCGCCGCCAGTTATGAAGCAAGAAAATTTGGAGTTCGTTCTGCCATTCCTTGTTTCCAAGCATTTAAACTTTGTCCGGAAGCCATTTTCACTCCACCCCGATTTGAAGTTTATAAATCGATCTCAAAAGAAATTCGTTCTATATTCTTAGAGTATACTGATTTGGTAGAACCTTTGTCACTAGATGAAGCTTATTTGGATGTAACTTCGAATAAATTAGAAATTCCATTAGCAAGCACTATCGCCAAAGAAATTAGGAAAAAAATCTTTGAGAACACTGGGCTTACTTGTTCTGCAGGAGTCGCTCAAAATAAATTTTTAGCCAAAATGGCTTCCGAAAAAAATAAACCTAACGGACTTTATGTGGTTCTCCCTGGTGAGGAAGAAAAGTTTTTAAACGATATCCCCTTATATAACTTTCATGGGATTGGGAAAAAAACTTTTGAACGTTTATCCCAATTAGGATTTACCAAGGGGTCAGATCTCCGAAAGGCAGAGGAGTCCTATCTTGTCAGAGAGTTTGGAAAAATGGGAGCTGTGTTTTACCGCATGGCACGGGGAGTGGATGATCGGGAAGTGATTCCATTTCGTGATCCCAAATCCATTGGAGTGGAAACAACCTTTTCTCATGATTCAGAAGATTTTGCTTATTTACTGCTCACATTAGAAAATTTGTCCAAGGAATTAGAAATGCGGATGGGTCGTAAAAACAAACAAGGAAAAACACTGACCTTAAAAATCAAATTTGAAGATTTTACTGTAAAACAAAAATCTATTTCATCCGAATCTGTTTTCTACTTGGCAGACAATCTTTTCCAACAATCCTCGAATCTATTGGCCACAGTATGGAAGGAAAATATCGAACCATCTAGGAAAATCAGACTTCTTGGGATTTCTGTGACCAACTTTTCTACAGATACAATCAGTAAGGACCAACCTTCACTCTTCGGTTAAACTATGTTAGATAATGAAAATGATTTAGAATCTCTCGGACCATTAAAGGTACTTCGCGTCAAAGGAGACCCTGACGCACCAACAGTTGTGTTGTTTCATGGTTATGGGGCAAGTGCCTTTGATTTATATCCCATTCACGAAGTTTTAGTCACAGACCAAAAATTCAATTGGGTTTTCCCACATGGACATTTGAGTGTTCCACTGATGCCAGGTTATTCCGGTCGTGCTTGGTTTCCGATTGATATGGCAGCCTTGGAAGAAGCAATCCGTAAAAATGATTTTAGAAATTTCGCAGATAAAGACCCCGAAGGTATGGATGTCGCTAGACAAGCCGCTTATTTGATGTTAGATGCTATTGGAGTGCCCTGGAACCAACTTATTTTAGGTGGGTTTTCACAAGGTGCCATGCTTGCGACAGACCTCACTCTCCGAAAAGAGGAACTTTCTAAGGGGCTTATGATTCTTTCCGGCGCTTTAGTGAATGAATCTTTATGGAAAGAATTGGCTCCGAAAAAATCGCTTTTACGTTTTTTTCAATCACATGGTGAGTTTGATCCTATACTTGGTTATGCGAATGCTAAAAAACTCGAAAAATTACTTCGTAGTTCTGGACTTCTTGGTGAATTTATAGCTTTTAATGGTGGCCATGAAATCCCAGCACCCGTCATCCAAGGTGTCAGTCGATATTTGAATAGTTTATCGTAAATTTTTTATCAGATAGAATCCAGTTTGGATCTGTCTAATCAAACGGGTGGTTGTGATGAAACATTTTTTTCTTGTTTTCCTTTGTGTTGGTTTATGGCAAGGGGCTTCTGCCCAAGGGTTCGATCATAAACATAGTGTCTGGGACTCGATTCTTAAAAAGAATGTAAAAAACGGATTTGTTTCTTATAAAGGAATTCAGTCGGAAGAAGGTTCCTTTAAACAATATTTAGAATCTCTTTCGAAAGTGACCGAGGCCCAATACCAAGGTTTTAACGAAAAAGAAAAAATTAGTTTTTTAATCAACGCATACAATGCCTTCACAGTAAAACTCATTTTGGACCATTATCCGATTGAGAGTATTACAGAAATTGGATCTCCGTTTTCTAAAATCAATTTAGCAAGGGGCATCCCTTGGAAAAAAGAATTTTATTCTCTACTTGGGAAATCCAGACATCTTGATTGGATCGAACATGAAAAGTTAAGAAAGGATTTTAACGAACCAAGAATCCATTTTGCCATTGTTTGTGCCTCCATTGGTTGTCCTAACTTAGCTTCGGAAGCATACACAGCGGTTAATTTAGAAAAACAACTGCAATCAGCCAAACTCGGATTCTTAAAAAATCCAAAAAAGAACTCTTACGATAAAACAACGAACACTTTGTACTTAAGTAAAATCTTCAATTGGTTCCAAACAGATTTTACTAAAAAAACCACTCTCATTCAATATTTGCAAGATGGGTTTGAAGAAACAATCAAACCAGATGCAAAAATTGTGTATAATGAATACAACTGGGATCTAAACGAATTAAAATAGAAAATTGATTCAAAGTAGGGGAGTTTGGTTTTTCCTACTTTGGTGATTTTAAAATAGAACGCACAATAAAGTTTTTATCGATTTAAAAATGCTTAAACTAACTCAAATTCGTAAGTGATTTTTGCGGTTTTTTCAAGTGTTTTGGCAACAGAACAATACTTTTCTAAACTAAGATCAATCGCACGTTTTACTTGTTCTTCTTTAAATTCACCCGCGATTTTAAACTTCAAATGGATGTTTTTAAAGAGATTGGCTTCTTCTACTTTTTCTCTATCAGCATCTACTTCTACGGAATAGTCTTTCACTTCGATTCTATGTTTAGCTAAAATCATCAGAACATCAATGCTACTGCATCCAGCAAGTCCCATAATCAAAAGTTCCATGGGTCTTGGACCAGAATTTTTTCCACCAATTTCAGGGGAGGCATCGATACGAATGGAATTACCAGATTCATTCTTTGCTTCTAAAACGTAAGGAGATTCGATTCGATTCAGTTTGATATTCATAAGTATAAAATAGGCGGGTGCGAGAACCCGCCAAGTGTAAAAATTACTTATTTGGTTGTGGAGTGTAACGTAAATAAGGTTTGATGGTTTTAAATCCTTTTGGGAATTTTTTCTTCGCATCTTCATCAGAAACAGAAGGAACGATGATTGTGTCTTCGCCGTCTTTCCAGTTCGCAGGAGTAGCAACGCTAAACTGAGAAGTGAGTTGTAAAGAGTCAATCACACGTAAAAGTTCGTCAAAGTTTCTTCCAGTAGACGCAGGGTAAGTAAGAGTTAACTTTACTTTTTTGTCAGGTCCGACAACAAATACAGAACGAACCGTAGTGGTTTCACTTGCGTTAGGGTGGATCATATCATAAAGATTAGATACTTTACGGTCCGCATCAGCAATGATAGGATAATTGACTGTTGTACCTTGAGTTTCGTTGATATCAGAGATCCAACCTTTGTGGCTGTCCACAGGATCAACAGAAAGTGCGATCACTTTCACATTTCGTTTTTCGAACTCTGGTTTGATTTTTGCTACATATCCGAGTTCTGTTGTACAAACTGGAGTGTAGTCTTTCGGGTGAGAAAATAAAATCCCCCATCCTTGTCCTAAAAATTCATGAAAGTCAATTTTGCCTTCAGAGGTTTCCGCTTGGAAATTCGGTGCTTCGTCGCCTAAACGTAGTGCCATGGTTTTTCTCCTGTAAGATCAGTTATTCCAATTCTAAAATTCTTGTCCAAAAAGGCAAGAATTTGTTATACTTTATTGGATGAAATTTCCATTTTATTGAAATATTTCGCAGATTTCTTACTTTTTAGTCCGCGTAAAGGCCCCATCCCAGTCCGGATCCGGTGGAGTTTCGAGGTAGTACTGGCATCTTTCCCAAAGGAGTTTGCAGGCTTCGTCACCGTTTGTGGTGAGAAGGGTGTAGAATTTTTTACCTGCTTCCTCAAACTTGCGGTTCAAATAGGAGAAAAGGGCGGATTCATAAGCCTCAACGAATTGCTGGTCTTCCTCGTTTTCTTCTCCTTTTTTCGCACGAACTTCGTAGAGAGTGACTGGTTTTGTTTTTCCCTTTACTCGCACAATGTCTAGTTTCCTTGTGAAAAAATGATCTTTGATTTCATCCTGAACAAACTCAGAAACCAAAATACAAACTCCATAATCTTTTCCAGCGGCTTCGAGTCTTGCAGCCAAGTTGACTGTATCACCCATCATGGTGTATGATGCCAATGCATCGGTTCCCATAAATCCCACTTTCGCATAACCCATATTAAGCCCTATTCGGAACTTCATCGTATGTGCTTCTGGGATGTATTTATTTTCTTCTTTCCATTCTTTTTTTAGAACTTCTAGTTTATCCCGCATTTCTACACTCGCAGAAACTGCTTTTAAACAATGATTTTCTACATCGAGTGGGGCATTAAAAACGCCGACAATCGCATCCCCAATGTATTTGTCCAAAACCCCATCATGGTGTTTGAGGATGATGGTCATGGCTGATAAGTATTCGTTTAATAAATTCGCGAGTTCTTTTGAATTTAGTTTTTCTGAGATGGCACTAAAACCTGCGATATCGGAAAAAAATGCAGTGATGATTTTTTCACTTCCTTGTTTTAGTTTTTCTAAATCTTTGAGTGCTTCTCCCACAACCACTGGGTCCACCATACTTCCAAGAACCCCGCGCATTTTTTCACGATCTTTTAAACCCGAAACCATTTGGTTGAGTGCAACAGTTAGGTTCCCAAATTCATCATTGCCGCCATCGTCAAAATGAACATGGAGATTCCCTTGGCCCACATCTTCGGCACTTCTGATGATCTTTCTAATTTTTTGAACCACAACACCGGAGATAAAAATCGCAAATACAATTGCCACGAGACAGATCGTAATGGCAGTGAATACAATTTGATTTCGATTGTCTTTGATCGCACGAATCCCGTCTGTTCTATCGACTAAGGTGCGGATGAGGCCAGAAAAGTTATCACGTAACACTAAGTTTGGAACATTCTCTGATTCCAAAAGATGAGTCCCATCTAACTTCCACATAATTTCTTCGGATTCACTTCGGGAATGGCCAAAACTTCCATCCGGGAAAAGTTTTTTCAATTCTTTTGTTGGGGTTTCTTGTTCAGCAGAACTAATCCATTTACGAATGGCCCTCCAACGATTCCTTTGTGTTTCTCTGGCATCTGGATCTTGGTAATAACGTTCGTATTCGGTGGGATCTGTTTTGAATTTCATCAAAATCCAATCTTCCAAAGTTACATCTCGTAAACTTCGTAAAGCCTCAATTTTTTCCCAGTTTTCTGCTGCAATTGGATAGTTTGTGGTTACTTCATCAAAGATTTTATCTCTTTCATCAATGAGTTCGTTATATGATTTATAAAAACTTGTGAAGAGTTTGTCCTTAGCCGGTGGGATAGGCGGTTTTGCGTTTTTTAAAGTTTGAATCCGTTCTCGTAGTTTTGGAATGAGAATGTTTAGCTCATTGGTGATACGATAATCTTCCTTAATGACTTCTCGATAATCCCCTAAGCTAGATTTAACACTACTTAGGTTAAATGCTCTTTTTGTCGAATTCTGATGACGGAATAGGGGAGAGTGGAGGGCTTGGATTTCTCTCTCTTGCCATTCGTAAACATATTGTTTTTCGTTTTCATCTAAAGAGGAAATATCATCCGAAAGACGTTGGAAAGATTCCACAAGACTTTCTTCCATTTGATCAAACTGATCAATTTTTGCCAAAGGAGAAGTGTTGTCTATGATTTGTGTATCAAAAGAAGCAAGAGAGGTTTCTCCTTGGATCATGGCAGAAAGAGGAAAGGTTTGGATTCTAAAGAGTTGAGTGTCAAGACCCAGTTCTTCTAGTTTTCTTTTTTTGGAATCAGCATAGAACTTGGCAATGAAAAGATCCAATTGTGATTTATGATTTCGAATTTCTTTTTTTAGATTTTTAACATTGGTGTCCCAACTGGCTTTTTCCTCTGGGTTTTCAGGAGGAGTTTGTTTTTGGGCTTCTAAATATTTTTCTTCTCCCAAAACATAAGAAGAGGCAAGGTGAACCAGAGTGTTCCATTCTCTTTCACTGATGTTTCTGTTGGATGCTTCCCGAAGTTGTTGGCGTATTTCTTTTTCTAAAACATCTACATCATCTTTTGTGAGATAAACGGAAAAAAAAGTATCTACTTTCTTAACTACTTTGGATGTTCCGAGCGATCCAAATAAATTGGTTTGGAATCCAAATACCGAAACAGTTTTCTTTTTTGTAACAACTTTGGCAGTTCTGTATTTTTTTAATTCAACACGTTGCCTTTCGATTCTTAACTTAAATTCTTCAATTCGGATTAAGTTTTGCGATATATTCTCAATCTCCATAACCAAACTAGCGATAAAGTTTTTGGAAACGGCTGCTTGTTTTTCATAACTTTCGGACAGGATTGCCGTTTGTTGGCGGACAGTGATGATGGAAAGTAATAGGATGGTTAGGGCAATTAGGGTGCCCGTAAACCAAGCAAGTTTGGCTCTAATTCCTTCGGAAAGAATTTTCCAGACTAAAGTGAGTCCAGATCGGATCATTTTGAAGAATTCCATAGGGATGGATGAAACATGGAACTATGAGTTTCCAAGGCAAGGTTTTTTGTATTTCATTTTGTACTTTGTTAGGCGAAAAAGGATTTGATTTTGACCTTGGATGGTTCTTTCAATTTTGCTTGCTATTTTCCTATGTATCGGTATGGTTTTTGTAGCAAATGTCCATCAATCGTTTTGATTTACTCGCCATCGGGGGCGGTCCTGCCGCACAAAAAGCTGCTATCCAAGCAAGCAAAATGGGAAAAAAAGCAGCCATCATTGAAAAAGACCCTTACTTGGGTGGTGGTTGTGTTCATTACGGAACCATCCCTTCCAAATCTTTACAAGAAACAAGCCGCTTCTACCGGAACTTAAAGTTGTCCAAACTTCATGGACTCCAATCTCCGCAAACGGCAACACTCACTTTGCAAGAGCTTATGTTTCGCGCATCCACAGTCATTGAAAAAGAAGAGGATGTGACTCGAGAACAAATGATTGAAAATCGTGTGACAACCCTAACTGGTTGGGGACAAATCATCGATGCCCATCATGTAGAAGTGACAGACTCTGCTGGTAGAAAAAAAGTCTACGAAACAGAAAATATCCTAATTGCTACAGGGAGTAGTCCACGTAGACCCGCAAACGAAAACATTCCTTTTGAAGATGGATTGGTTTATGATAGCGATGGGCTCTTTGCCATGAAAAAGATGCCTACCTCTCTCGCAGTGGTGGGAGCAGGGATCATTGGTTCCGAATATGCTACTATTTTTTCTCATATTGGAGTGCAAGTTCATCTCTTTGATTCGCAGAGCCGGATTCTTGGATTTTTGGATGAAGACGTATCCAATGAAATGACTCGGATCATGCAACAATCAGGGATATCCATCCATGTTGATTCTTCGATTACAAATTATAAAAAACTTCCCAATGAAGATGGGTATGAACTCACAACTAACAAAGGTGAAGTGGTTCGTGTCAACCAGGTTCTAATTTCTCGGGGTCGATTGGGGAATGTTGACAATTTAGGATTAGAATCTGTTGGAATCATTCCCAATGACAGAAAACAAATTTTAGTGAACGAAAACTACCAAACCAATGTTTCCAATATTTATGCCTGTGGTGATGTGATTGGATTCCCCAGTTTGGCCTCCGTGTCTATGTACCAAGGTGCCTATGTCGCAAAGCATATGTTTGGTCATCCATCAGTTCCAGTGGATGCAGAAGAATTTCCTATTGGAATTTATACATTACCAGAAATCGCAACCATTGGACCTACAGAAGAAGCACTCAAAGCTCGAGGGGTTTCTTATGGAGTGGGTATGGCAAAGTTTGATACCATCACTCGTGCCCAAATCAGTGGAGACCAAGTAGGACTTTTAAAAATCCTTTTTGACAAACAATCCAGACGAGTTTTGGGTGTTCACATCATTTCGGACAAGGCAACGGAACTCATTGCCCTTGGACAGTGTGTGGTAAATCTCAAGGCACCCATTGAGTACTTCACCGAACACATTTTTAATTACCCAACAATGATTGGGGCTTATAAAAATGCCGCGAATGACGCCCTTTTAAGAGAAAAATAATCTTGGTTTCCATGAGAATCTGACCTATCCCGGTTGTTTACTTTTATAGAGAGGAACGGGATTTTACTTGTCAGAGACTCGGTTTTACCAACACATACAAGATTGTGTCAGACAAAGCTGTCTCTATGAGTCAAATTTATGAAAGAAGCCATAAACGTATTTATGACTTCCTCTACAAGTACACTCAAAATGCGGACACGGCGATGGATTTGATGCAAGATAGCTTCTTAAGTTTCCATAAGCACTACGGCGATGCCGGTCTCTCGGAAGAGAAGTCCGTCATGGTTTTATATACGATTGCTCGCAATTTGTCGATTAATTATGCTAAAAAGTTTTCTACCACAAGAGAGATTGTTTCTGATGAAATCGAATTTCATAGCCACAATCCTAAATTGGAAACAAAAGCCGAATATCAGGACTTAGAAGACAGGCTCTATTCTTTTTTAGTGGAGTTGTCGGAAGAGGAACGTTCTGCTCTGTTACTTAAAAATGTGGAAGGATTTCAGCTGGTGCAAATCGCTGAAGTTTTGGGTGTTTCGGTTTCTACGGCTTCTCGTTTGGTCATTAGGGCCACGGAGAAGGTGTTAGCAATTGCTAAGAGAGAGAATCTGGTACCGGATTAAATCAATGAACGAATTTGATAAGCAACATACAATCGCTAAATGGGAAGAACTCTTACGAAAACCTTCAAAGGTGACTGAGTCCAGAGAATTTCCATCTTGGGAAGTTGTCTCCAAACGAAACATCCAATTCGAGTACAATCCTAAGTCAGTTTCCAATTCCAATGTAGTATCTTTTTTTCGCAAACCATTAGGCCTTGCTGTTGTGGGGGGATCTGTTCTCTCGCTTGCTGCTACAATATTTTTGTTTTTTTTACTGAATCCAAATTCCTCAAAAACAAACGGAACCGATCTAGCAAATGTATCTAATGCTAAATCATCGAAAGAAATCAGTTCTCCTCTAAAAGTCATCGTTTCTTCTATTAAAGGAAAGGTTTCTGTCCTCCCCGAAGGAAGTTCTAATCCAGTGCCACTCGTCAAAAGTTATCAATTGGCTTCGGGGGACGTTGTCATTACCGAAGGATCCGCACAGATTGATTTGGATTTTGAAACAGGATCTTGGATGCGAATCACTCCAAATTCAGAAGTGGTTATCGACTTAATTGAAAAAACAAACGAAGCCCAATCACAAAAGTTTTCTGTTAAAAAAGGCAAGTTATTTGCCTCTGTTTCGAAACTATCGAAAGACAGCCAATTTGTTGTCCAAGCCGGCGAGCACCTTACGCAAGTTAGAGGGACTGTTTTTAGTGTCCAATTTGATGGAACCACTGAGTTGGTTGCTGTAAGAGAAGGTTCTGTTGCCGTAGGAGATTTAGTTCTATCAGCAAAACAACAAACGGCTGTCAAACTAGGGGAACCGGTGGCCGCTACTGCCTCACCAGTCAATTCGAAAGAAGAAAAGGAACTCAAAGCCTTCCAAACCCAAACTGTCCTTGCTCGTGAGTCAAAACTGTATGAAGAACATGCAAGATTAGAACTAGTACGATTGGAAGATGGAACCGAATACAGAGGTGTGATCCTTGGACAATCAGAAACTCATCTCCACTTCAAAGGATTGGAAGGACTTATCGAAATCCCGATCCAAAAGATTTTAGAAACAGAAAAAATCCGTTAATCTTTATAAGTTTTTGACAATTTTGTCTTTTTCTGAGAAGGTCTTCCCTAACACCCTAGGGGAATACCTTAAAAGAAATCATGTCTCAGAATCACAAAAAAACCTTTCGCTTTCACTATCTTATCGATAAAGAATTCCAGTTAAAGTTTTTAGCTCATTATTCTCTTTTGTTTATCTCTGGAGTTCTTGTGACTTTAGGTTTTCTTTATTGGTTGAATCAATCTAAATACGATGGTGGTGCAGTATTTCGACTCCGCCAAGATGCACAAACTGTGTTTTGGAAAGTGGAAAATGAAGATGCAGATCCAGGCGAAGCGAAAGAGAAATTTGTGCCTCGTGAAATTTACCTACCTAACTACGACCATCAATTGAATATGTATACCATTCAATTTGATGCAGTGGTCACACTGTCTGTATTGTATTTACTTTTAATCACAGTGTTTTCTGTTTTTAAATCTCATAAAATGGCAGGTCCTGTTTTTAGTATCAAACGTTCCTTACAAAGGATGGCATCTGGCGAACCCATTGAAACCATTCGCATTCGTAAGGGAGATGAATTTCAGGAACTTGTGGAAGTGCTGAATGAAGTCATCCAAAAACGAGTTGCTGATAGCGGGAAGAAGTAAGCATAATTTAACTATGTCGCATTGCCCCGGAAGAGCCCCCGCCCTGATTGGGTGGTGGAGGTGGGCCTTGTGGGCTTTCTTTCCCAAAAACTACACCTAGCAGAATTCTCCCAATCTTTCAATCCGGTCTCTAGATCCTCCATTTTTTCTTCTTATTTGTTCGTGTTTTGCACTTGGATTCTTATCACAATCCACTTTGTGAATTCTATTCTTTCTTTTGGAAAACCAACCAACCCAAGTAACTCATTGGTAGATAAGCACCAACTAAGTCTAGGGCAATAAACCAAAGGGGAGAAGGTAACATCAGAATGTTGATGGTTCCACCAATAAGGAAAAAAATTCCAACTACAAATGAAGAAAGTAGAGCATGAGAGGTCACAAACCGAGAAACAAATCCAGACCCAACCAAGGTGCCGAGTGCATGGGCCAAAAATGGAAATAGAAAATGTTTGGGTTCGAATCGATGGATGGATGCTTTTAAACCTTCCATTGTGGTAACATCAGCTCCTTCTGGGGGCGGAATGATTTTCCCACTAACCATGATGATTCCCATATTCACGATACTTCCTAAGACGATACCAAGTAAAACAAAAACTATAATTTTCAAAACCTTGATCATTGACTTACCCTTGTAATGGATTAGAGAAAGACTTGATTTTATACTAAACGACATTCTTTGTAAATCTAGTTTTTGCGATTTGAATTCTGAATCAGCAAAATAAGTAGTTACCATTTTATTGCATACAACAGAAAAAATAATAAAAATTTATAAAGTAATAACAAGCGCTACATTTCAATTATTGCATCTCCATCTATTTTATATCAAAAACAACTAAAAAAGTGCGCAATGTTTTTGACACTGAATTTTAAATTTCATTGACCAGGTGAATTATATAATTTCAAACTAATCATAGTTTGCTGACTATAACGTCGCCTCCGTTAGGTTGTACGTCGTATTTGAAGCATTCAAAATTAATTTATTTAAGGGTTATATGAGAATAATTAAAGTTTTGTTTATCGTAGGTGCATTGGCTTTGGTTTTAAATTGTGAGAAAAAAAAAGAAACAGCATGCGCTGAAGATATCGTTTGTTCCTATCTACTAGTAAATTCTACTGTAAAAGGTAATATAAACATTACTGCTTCAACAGGTGCACTGAGCAATGCAACAAATTATAATGTCGCAGTGTATAGTGCTGCTAATTGTGAAGGAACGGCAGCAACATCTACCCAATTCAGTAACACTGGGCTTCAAAGTACTTATCTAATGGGGTTTCCGTCAAATACGCAATATTCTGTCAGGGCATTCACTAACAATAATAGCTTGTCTATTTGTTCTTCTTCATTTTCTTTCAACATTGATAAGCAAACCTATAACTGCCAAATCGGTTCCACTGCTATCACTTGTAATTAAGTTATAGGTCGTAAAAATTGATAAGGAGAACGGCATCCATTTTCTATTGATGAATTCATTTGAAAGGAGATACGTTTCCCTTTAAGATTAAGTATCGGATGGTTTAGTTCTTTAGAAGATCTTGATTCATCCGATACCGTTTTGCCACCGATCGTAGCGGAAATCCTTTCGCATCGCGAAAGATTGGAGCGTAGAGCGGGATCGCTTTTCGCCAAAAATTTTCACTCTTAGATCCAATTGGCGAGGCACATCCGAATCCATCCGGCGGTTGTTTCTTTGTAGATTATTTTGATTTGAGATACTATCTATTTTGAGGCAATATGTAACTTCCCATAATTGATCTTATGTCGCATAACAGATGATACGCTATTGTATAGAAAGGCACATCGGTAACACTTTAGATCACATCCTCAAGATAACTTTCCTAAGCAATTGTTTCATAATCATGATCTACAAAAAAATAGATGAGTTTCGATCCAGATGGACCAGGATTTTCACTACAATGGATGGTTTATGGAACTACGAAATTTAAAGTTGCTACCTGTGCCATATGTAACTTCATTTCGTTCCGCAGGTTTTTTTCTTAATGTCTTCACATAAATAAGAACCTACCAGTCGTTCGGCGTCACATTGGAATTTGGCTGCTGCTTTTGTCTCGGAAGAACCCGAGACACCGGATGCGGACTCTGCGCAATAAGTATACGACTGGTACACCACTAGAGAACATGCTAAATAATCCAAATCTGCCCGTTCACAAGCTTCATAGGAAGAGCTGGTCTTGGAACAATGGGATAGGAAAAGGACGGGAATGAGTAGAAATAATATCGAAAGGCGCACTGTCCGTTAGACAGATAGGAGGCGGTTTTAGTTTTAGCTTTTTCTCGAGTCTTTGCGATTAAAGTTTGGTATTGTATTTTTGCATGATTTGGTTTCTTTCAATGTATCGAATCTTCCCAAACCCGGAGGCCTTCTTTTCCATTGTTGGAAGCCCGGGATCATTTTTTAAAACCAAAAGGTAACTTCGATCGCGAATAATTAGAGGTTCTAGTTTGGTGATCCCAAACTCACCAAAAAGAGTTCTCAATTCTTCGATTGTGACTCCCTCTTCCGTTGCAAATAAGTATTCACCTTCTTTGAACATAGAGCCCTTTTCTTGTATCGGTTTCATTGGTTGGTTTTGTTTTGGTTCACCAAACAAGGTGCAGCCTGTGGTTAAGGCTGCAATCAGGATCCCGCAAATACCAATCTTATTGTAAAACAGCGGTAACTCCAGTGACTTGTTTGAGGTGTTTGATGGATGCATTAGCATTGATGGCTTTGCCATATCTTGTGGTTCCAGTCAGCGCAGTTTCAGTCACCCCACCTTCGATGAGCTTCGTGATCACATCTTGGTAGGTAAAACTTTGGTTATAGGAACGAATGAGGGCCGCAACTCCGGCTGCGTTTGGAGTTGCCATGGAAGTTCCGTTTAGATTGGTATATGCATTGTTTGTAGGTTTCCATGTGTAAATAGAGATTTCAGTAGCCAATGCGCCACCATTATTAACGCTACCATCGGATGTAAATCTATATCCAACTGAACATGTTGAAGATCCGGCGCACTGTTTTAAAATTGCAGACTCTGTGCTACGGAAAGAATATTCACTTGAATCCCTTCTACAAAATTTATCCATATACACGCCACGCAAACTATCAAATAATGATATTGCCGTTCCCCCTCCAGTAAATGGGTTACCAGCGGTCGGTGAATGATACATTTCAGTGTAATCATAACAAGTAGTTGAATCATACCCTTCACCGTCAGAAATCAACACTTGGTGCAGCAATACGTTTGTCGCAGCACTATCAATAGTAAAGTTTTTATAAACAACTCGGTTTGAAAAAGCTGGCATTGCTGTTGGATTTGCATAAGGAGCCGTAAAATTCCAACCAATCACTGAACAATCGTTAGGAAGATATAATCCGGATAGAGTCAAAGGACTTCCACTGATGGAAAAAGAACATGTATGATAGGTAAAAGGATTTCCACTGACACCAACGTTCACCCAATCATTTGCATAGGAGGTAGGAGTCTCTGCTACTGTTGTTTCAACCCCATATCCACTATAGATATTAGTTCCTGGAGCTCCAAAATCAGCAGAGCGGCTAGCAACGGTTGCATTACTATCATAGTTTGAAAAATTTGCGAGCGCATGCTTTTGGTCAAGGGCAGAGATACAAATTAAATTCAAATTTGTGTTTTCACAAGGATAAGCAGCTCCGTCAGTGTTTAGATTTTTACCATCATTTCCTGCAGCAACGACTACTAAAACATCATTGGTTCTGGCAAACTCGATTGCAGAGTTAATTGTGGAACTATAACTAGAACCGCCGAGACTCATATTGATGACTTTGGCACCGTTACGAACTGCAAAGTAGATTCCATTGGCGATATTATCGTTGGTTCCCCCGCCGAGTCCAAGAACGCGGACAGCCATGATTTTTGCCGATTGACAAACACCTGAAATTCCAACGTTATTATTTCCTACTGCTCCAATCGTCATAGCAACATGGGTTCCATGACCTTCTTCATCACGAGGGTTGTTGTCCCCGCTGGCAAAATCATAACCGTGGTTAGGGCATCCACCACCAATGGCGGTTCCATTTTGGTTCACACAGCCGCCGGATCCATTCCACATATTGCCAACTAAATCTTCATGAGTGTAAGTCACACCAGTATCCAGAACTGCTACTATTGTATTATTGCAACTAGTCGTCACATCCCAGGCACCGAGAACATTCATATCTTTACCAGATGTTCCCGGATTGCTTGAATTTGCCGTATAACTTGGAGAAGTTATTGCCTGGCCTGAATTGTTGTGTCCCCAAAGTTGAGGAAACCCCGGATCATTTGGTGCGGAAGCCTGTTTATAATATAAATACCTAGGTTCTACGGACTCAACATTCGGATCTTTTTTGATCCTAGCTAAACCTTGTTCCATTGTTTCCGATTCAGCTAATTTTGCTGTAGTAAAATGACCTTTTAAGTTTATTACCCCAGTGTTAGCTGCTAACTTAGAAGTTTGGTGGACAAGCTCCGAATCAGGGACTTGTTTTTTAAAAGTAATGACTACTTCGCCAGGAAGATAAGGTAGTTTCTCCCCTGATTTGGATTTAGAACCTAGTGCGTCAAAATTGAATGTTGACTGATTCAATTTCCAGATTGGTTCAGAAATCAGGATATTTGTAACAACTAACATCGTTACTACGATCAGAGTTTTTGAGAGCGTTTTTTTGTTAAAATTCATATGATTCAATCCTTTCCTATGTGCTCGGAACATTTACTGCTGAAGTTTGAGCTGAAGGGGTTCCTCCAGTCGTGTTGTATTTACCGTAGGAATATACTTTGAAATACCAGTTCCCAAAGTTTGGTACAGAGATAACCTTAGAATTTGGAGTTGTACCCCCAGCGTTAGGAACATCGGCACAAATTACTGAGGTTCCATTGTGAACTGCTGTAAATCCAGATGTTTGGCTATAACAAACTTTGTAACCTCCATCCGTATCATTGGCAGTCTTTTCATTGGTAGCAGTCCAACTTACTAAAACATCTGCGCCTGTTTTCCCAGTACCAGATACATTTAGGTCAGCACTTGATGCCGCACCATTATTTCCATTTGTTGTGGCAACACGTACCACTGCAGCCCTTGCTCCAGTGGCAGAAGGGGCAAACTGGATAGTAAATGTTCCAGAAGCACCAGCTGCAAGTGTCGCACCAGCACTAAATGCACTGATTGTAAAGTCACCCGTGTGACCACTGGGTTTAGAAAGAGTTATCCCTGTCATAGTAGCAGTTCCCGTATTACTAATGGTTACGGTTTTTGTAGAAGAAGTTAAGGTAGGCCATACAACACCGAAAGTTGGAATCGATCCACCTGAGGTAAAACTACTCGAGTTATGCGATATCGAGATTGTAGGAACGGGTTTAGGTGTTCCAGTACCTGTTGCTGTAAATAAGAAAGCAGATGCTCCATCGTATGCGACGGCGATATTGGATGTTTTTGAACCAGTGCTTGATGGGGAAAACTGAATCGTAAACGTAGCGCTGGCATTGGCAGCAATAGTTGCAGGGAATCCTGCAAGATTCAATACGAATTGTGAATCACTGCTAGTTACAGCGGGGCTATCTAAAGTTGCAGTAGCACTCCCTGTATTGGAAACTGTAAATGTCACGGCACTTCCCGAAGAATCTACTTCAACAGAGCCTAAACCATAGCTACCATTAGATGAAATGTCAGTAGCTCCAACAGAAACTGCCAATCGAGGAGCAGCCGGTCCAGCTGTCCCTGTTAGGTTCATTTGAAAAGAACCTACGGCGGCATCGCTGGATTGAATCTTGATAGTGGCTGTTTTTACTCCGGTCGTTGTCGGTTTAAAATTTAAGGTAAATGTAACAGAGGCACCTGCTTCTAATGTTGACTTTGATGGTTGAGTGATCGAAAATTGTGCTGCATCGGTCCCAGAAAGAACCACAATATTTGGCGATCCAGGTAATGAAATAGAAGCAGTTCCGCTATTTTTAATCGTAACGGTTCCCGTTTTACCAGCAGCCGTGTTAATGGGTTCAGAACCTAAATCTAGCGTGGCACCGCTTTCTCGGCTAACGCCATTGTAAACGATTTCCAATTTGGGAGCTGGGACGTCACCACCGCCACCGCCCATTCCGAGAAGAGCAAAAGCAGCGCCACCGCCCCCTCCACCACCGCCAGGGCAACCAATGGATGTTAAAGATATAAGTGTTAATAATATTAGAAAATTTAGTTTTTGATTCATGGGTAAAGAACGCATATTTTTTTACCTACGCTAAAACTGAATCCAATTCTTTCAATCGTACCGCAGGTTTTTTATTTCTGGAAAACCGCTAAAAGTGTTTTTGTTAGCTTTTTAGAACGTTAATTCCGGTTTTACGGAATTTTTTTTAAAAAATCGTGGACCAAGATCAAAAAAAATGACCTAACGCGAGTTTGCAGTCCGCTCTTAGTCCTCTTCGGGAGGGCTTACCACACCATTTTTAGGGATTTCCTTGCGGTGACGAATGTCATCTTCACACTCCAAATGCCTGTAAGACGAGAGAGATGGAATTATTTTGTCCGTAATTTCGCTATGATCGAGATCGTATTCCCAGTATTTGGTGAGGTTCCCTTGCCAATCATAAGGAACTATTTTTTGAAAAACAAACTCACGATCGGCGATCCCCTGCACATGGTGGATTTCTAATTTTAGATTCCCTCTAAAAAAATGAGGAATGGGAAAAAAATACAAACATCCAACCAGTAAGGTTTCTTCCTTGTACTTTGTTTTTGTAGAAAGAGGTAAAAAGAAAGGTTCTTTTGATTCTGCAAGTGGGAGAGGATGAATTCTTAATGATTGTTTGGTGCTTCCAGACAAGTTTTCAAAAGCTAAAGTGACGGAAATTTCCTCCACAAGCCCAATGGTTTTATCCTTACCACGAACCAATCTTAAAACCAAATAACTTTCTCTATCAGAGAGAGATGTGGGAGAGAATGCGGGATCCTTTCTATCATTTTGTTTCAGATATATACAATGGACGCAGAAAAGAAGGATAAAGGCAAAAATTGGTTTCGATTCTTTTCCCGAAGTTCTGGATTGCGTTTTGATTCGAACCATGTTAAAATCAACTATGGTATATTACTTAATTCTCACAACCATTCCTGTAGCCATCATATCCGGTTTTTGTATCCATTGGTATACATTGCAGGGAGAAGCAAATCCTCTCAAACGACTCGAACACTCACGTGGGATTTATCTGGGTTTTTCCTTTCAAATTTTACTTTTTGCTTGGTTGTTATTCCAATTGGGACATGCCAGATTTTCCTATCCGCTCTATGCCATAGGATTTTCTTTTTTAGGAGATTGGTTTAATCTCCAATTCCCTATTGCCAAAAAACAAATGGAGGATCCAGTTCTTGGCGGAATCTTCAGTTTTGCCATTGCCCAAGTTTTCTTTTTGTTATCATTTTGGAAATTGGTCAGTTGGAATGAAATCTACACTGGAATTTTGCCTTACGCGATTACAGGAACTTTACTCGTCCTACCAGCCGTTATCTTCTATTTTAGAGTTTATAACCCAAATCGATCAAAATGGGTGATGGTTTCTGCGTTTATCTATGGCCTTGTTCTTTGTTTTTTTGTTTCTCTCTGCATTAACGCCTATTTCACGTTTGGTGGAGTTTGGATTTATTTAGCCATTGGAGCAGGATTTTTCCTACTTTCTGATGCCGTGATGGGAGAAACAACGATCAATGGAACCAGACACCCAAAATGGGAATTCCAAGTTCCTTGGGTCACCTACCTAATTGCACAAAGTTTTTTACTCGTAGGTTTCTTTTTAGTTTCTCATACAAGGCATCTAGGTTAATTTAAAAATTTCACTTAGATACATTCGGTAAATCATTGTTTGGTGCAAACACTTTAGCCTGTTCCCAAGCAATGATCATTCGTTTCCGGTGCGGATCCCACCTGTAACCACCAAATAAACCTGAGGTTTGGATCACGCGGTGGCAAGGGATGAGGTAAGCGATAGGATTTTTACCGATAGCTGTCCCTACTGCTCTCCCAGCAGATGTTTGTCCAATCGAAGTCGCAATGTCTCCATAGGTACAAAGTGTACCTAAAGGGATTTTTAATAAGGATCTCCATACTTTGAGTTGGAATTCGGTTCCATATACATATAGGGGAATCGGTGATTCGGGAATGACAAGTCGCTGGAAATAATCCTTTAGTTTTTGATGGTAAGCAGATTCACCTTCCTTCCAAACGGCAAAGGGGAATTCCGCTTTGGTTTCTAAAATTCCCTTTTCACCTGAATCTAAAAATTGAAGGGATTGGATTCCTCTTTCGGAGGAAACAAGAAGGATATCGCCAAAAAGAGAAGGAAATACTTCGTATTGTAAAACAAGTCCTTCCCCTCCTCGTTTGTATTCACCTGGTGTCATGGCTTCTAATTTGACAAATAAATCATGAAGTCGACCCGTTCCCGAAAGTCCAAGAGAATAAGTTGTGTCTAAAACTGACGATTCTTTTAACAATCGTTTGGCGTGTGTAACCGTTACGAACTGCAAAAATTCTTTTGGTGAAACTCCGGCCCAAGTTCGAAATACCTTTTGAAAATGAAATGGACTCAAAGAAACTCGTTCTGCTAGAGAATCCAAACTAGGTTGGTCTTCAAAATGTTCCAAAACATATTCGATGGAATTTTTTATGATTTCGTAATGTTTATGATTTTCATCCACAAAATAGATCTTAATTGATTTTACCAGGGCTGAAAACCCGATTCTTGCGATTTCTGAAAATAAACTACAATTTGTTTGATTTTTTTTTAAGAGATCCAACCCTCTTCTTTAAGAAGAAAAGTGTCAAAATCCTTGGATCCATTTCCCGTACTCACCGCCTTACAATCCATTGTTGATTCCATCCAAAAAAACCCAGTGACAATTTTGGATGCCCCACCAGGGACCGGAAAAACAACAGCTCTCCCTACAGAACTTCTAAAGGCAGGTGTCACTTCGGGAAAAAAAATCTGTATCTTAGAACCAAGACGGATTGCAGCAAAAAATGCCGCCAAACGAATCAGCCAATCTTTAAAAGAAGAAGTGGGCGGCAGTGTTGGTTACCGGGTTCGATTTGATACAAAAATCAGCAACGATACAAAAATTGAGTTTGTGACCGATGGAATTTTAACAAAGATTTTGTTAGCAGATCCAGAACTCAAAGAGTATGGACTGATTGTTTTTGATGAATTCCATGAAAGAAAACTGGATTCTGATCTTTGTTTTGCACTCACACGTCGCACCCAAGAAGTTTTTCGAAACGATTTAAAACTTCTCATCATGAGTGCCACTTTAGAAGGACAAAATTTTGAATCCATTGGCATCCTGTCAAAACCCATCCAAGTCAGTGCAAGCACTCATCCCTTAGAAATTTTTCATATGGGAGATTCTTCCAAAAAACTAAAAGAAAGACTTCTCGATCTTGTCCCTAAAGCCGTAGAACAAACCGAAGGTGATATTTTAGTATTTTTATCTGGAAAAAAAGAAATCCAAGATTTAAAATATGGATTGGAATCTATCCTAACGATCCAATCAAATGCCGTCGTACTCGGTTTGTTTGGTGATATGGAACTGGCCCAACAAGAACAAATTTTTTTACCACATCCACAAAACAAAAAAAAGGTCATTTTATCCACAAATATCGCAGAATCATCGGTCACCATTCCTGGAGTCAGAGTTGTTTTTGATACAGGATATCACAAACATGCGGTTTTTGATTCGGAAGCGGGACTGTCTCACTTAATCAAAGATCGAATTAGTCTCAGTAGCGCCAAACAACGTGCAGGGCGAGCAGCCAGAGAAGGGAAAGGATTGGTTTACAGACTTTGGTCCAAAGAGGAAGAAAGTTCTTTTTTAGACAGAACCAAACCTGAAATTTTGGAAGGTGATATTGATCGTTTGGTCTTAGAAGTTAAGTCTTGGGGAGAAGAGGTTGATCAGTTACCTTTTTTAGACCCACCAAACAAAGGTTCGGTAATTAGAAGTACCAACCGTTTGCAACTTTTAGGATGTTTGGACCAAAATTCAAACCTGACAAACATAGGAAAGGAATGTTTACGTTACCCTCTTCCCATTCGGCTGGGAAAAATTTTAGCAATTCTGCCAAAAGACAAAGAAACTCTAATTGCCGATATAGTCGCGTTAGTTGGGAAAGAAAGTTCAGGAACAGAAAGCAAACTTTTCCCGGAAGAAACCCAACCAAAAAATTTCCCATACGAATTACGCGTGGTTTATGATCAAATTTTACGAATTTACAAGGAAAAAACAGATTTTTCGAGCACTGTATCTGGCAAGGATCGGTTGTTTTATCTCAGTTCTGGGTTCCCGGACCGGATTGCCAAAGCCAAAGTTTTAAATGGAAAAGACTTTAAACTTTCGAATGGAAAACAAGGAATCCTAAATACAACATCCCTTCAAATTCCAGAATTCATTTTAGTTTTGGACACTTTCTCTTTTGGTTCTGATCTTTTGATTACCAATTTTTTACCAATCGAAGAAAAACAAATTGAGAAGTTTTTTTCCAACCAAATCCAAACCAAAGTAGTTTCCGAAACACGAACCAACCAAAGGGGGGAATCCTTTTTTGTTGTCAAAGAAGAACGTTCACTCGGCGAGTTGGTTTTAGAATCCAAAGAAACCAACTCGCCCAATCCAACGATACTCCGTTTGGCGCTTGCAGAATATATAACCAAGTCTTCTTTAGAAGAGGAATGGAAAAAAGATCCAGAATTAATCAATTTTTACCATCGAGTTCAATTTTTAGAACGAAATGGTGTTTTAGATACCAATACCGATTTTAGTCATTTAAAACAAATCGCAGAAGATTGGCTTTTTCCTTTTATCAATTTTGATTCTGGGAAACTTTCCCTTGATAAACTCCCCTATTTGGAAGCATTCAAAGCCTATGTGGGATATGAAAAAATGAATGTTATCGATTCCTTTGCCCCCAGATCCATTCAAGTTCCCTCTGGTTCAAAAATTTCTTTAAATTATGATGGGAATGAACCTGAGTTACATGTCAAATTACAAGAGTTATTTGGTCTTAAATCTTTACCAAAACTCGCCGATGGTAAGGTGAGTATCCTCATCCATTTACTTTCTCCAGCACGTAGGCCAGTACAAATCACCAAAGATTTAGAAAGTTTTTGGAATCATGGTTATCATGAAGTCAAAAAAGAATTAAAAGGAAGATATCCAAGACACCCTTGGCCTGATAAACCTTGGGAAGCCACCGCAACCAAACATTTAAATCACAACAAACGTTCGTAAGTGGACACCCAACCCTTTTTGTTCACAAAAAATTTAGTCTTACATTGAGGACAAAGATAATCTCCGGCCAATTTCCACCTAAGGAGAGATTGGCATTCAGGGCAATGGACGGTTTTTTCTTCTGATTTGGGTGTGAGTTCGTTTGCGGGTGTTTCACTGAGGATTTGTGATTCTAGATAGTGAATGCACTCGGATTCTGTAGGAAAAAAATGAAACCCTAACGGCAAATTTTCGGTAAGAGAACCTTTCCACCCAAATCCAGCCACTTTTGAGCCTGTTTCTTTGCAACGTTCGGTAATCTTTCTTAGAAACTCCCAACCGACCTCTGTGACTTCTTCCACTTCCGAAAAATCAAGGCAAAAAAGAGAGGGGGAAAGAGTTTCCTCCTTCAATTTTAGATAAAGTTCTGAGCCGATTTCCGCAGAAAATGTTCCCGCTAGGCGGAAAAGAAGTGATTTCAAACAGGTTTTTCCTCTTTTCTATTCTTCGGAAAAGATTCTGTATTTACAAGGAATTTTGTTCCTAATACCCTTATTTATCAGATATGAAATCGATACCTAGACGATACTGGGTTTTACCAGTCGACATACTCTTTATGTTTTTGTCGTATTTTCTCGCACATCTTGTGCGATTCGAGAATGTACGATTTTTAGATAGTTATCCTGACTTTTGGGTCTGTGCGACTATCGTCGTAGTTTCGCGGAGTGTCGTATTTTTATTCTCAGGGATTTACAGATCCCTTTGGTCTTACGCATCCTTACATGACCTACTTTCTATCATCAAAGCCACTGTCCTTTCTTCTCTTGTTTCCACTTTGGCACTTCTTTTTTATAACCGGTTCTACCAACTCTCGCGGATGGTTCCGATTCTTGACACTCTCATCTTACTTGGATTTTTATGTTTACGAAGTTTGAGTTGGAGGATGTTACGAGAACAGATCTTTAGTTCTGACAAATCCAAAGGCGGAATTCCTGTCCTACTTGTAGGTGCGGGGAAATTGGGAAGTTCCTTCTTAACAGAAATTAGACGAAATGTGGATTTGGATTATTCACCGATTGGATTTTTGGATGATAACCTTTCCAAAAAAGGTGGATACATCCAAGGAATTCCCATCCTCGGATCCACAGATGAAATTGGTAAAATTTTAACTCGTTTCGGCGTGAAAAAAGTAATTATGACTGTACCACAACCGGATGGACGAGTGGTCAGCAAACTTATGAAAGAATGTGAAGGTGCAGGAGTGGATTTTAAAATCCTTCCTACCTTTGGTGAATATTTATCTGGCAAACCAAACATCACACAACTTAGGGAAGTACAAGTGGAAGACCTTTTGGGTAGACCCACTGTGGATTTAGAAATTGAATCCATTCGTTCTTATTTGGAAAAAAAAGTTATTCTTGTTACAGGTGCTGGTGGTTCTATCGGTTCCGAAATTTGTAGACAAGTGGCACTTTTTAAACCAAGTGTCCTTGTGATTTTAGACGCCGCCGAAACTCCGTTATACGAAATTGATTATGAACTTAGAAAAAATTTTTCTGATTTAAACATAGACATCCGACCCGTCATTGCTGACGTCAAAAACTTGTCCCGTATTTCGGCAATTTTTGAAGAACACCGCCCTTCGGTTGTTTTCCATTCTGCTGCTTACAAACACGTTCCGATGATGGAAATCAATCCCTCAGAAGCCGTTCTCAACAATGTGATGGGCACAAAGAATGTAGCGGATGTTTGTCGGTTGATTGGAGTAGAACGTTTTGTTTTGATCTCTACGGACAAAGCAGTGAACCCTGTGAATGTGATGGGAGCTTCTAAACGAGCTGCGGAAATTTATCTGCAACATATCTCTCAAAATTCAAGGACTAAGTTTATTACCGTACGATTTGGGAACGTACTCGGATCCAATGGAAGTGTAATCCCACGTTTTCGTGAACAAATCAAAAGAGGTGGCCCAGTTACAGTCACCCATCCCGAAGTCATTCGTTATTTTATGACTATTCCGGAAGCCACCCAACTAGTGTTACAGGCTGGAAGTATGGGAGAACACGGAGAAATTTTCCTTTTGGATATGGGAGAACCTGTAAGAATTCTTTCCCTTGCCGAAGAGATGATTCGTCTTTCCGGATACACCCCTCACAAAGACATAGCCATTGAATTTTCTGGGCTTCGTCCTGGTGAAAAGTTATACGAAGAACTCCTTCTCAACCAAGAAGGAATCAAAAAAACACACCATCCAAAAATCCGAATTGCGGCACCTTTGGAAAACTACAACCTACTTCTCTTTCAAAACAAACTCAACAGGTTGTTTTCTCTTGCCAAAGCCAATAAAAATAGAGAGGTTTTTGGTGCCTTCAAAGATATCATTCCCGAATATAAAGTCCACGACGAATACATCGAGTGGGAAACATCACATGGTAAAAGGAATTTATGAGCGAAAAACTCACCCAGGAAGAAATCACAACATTACGTGAGTTTAAAAGGGATTTGTTCAATCTCTATTGGGAACGGTTCGGAGTGTTTTACATTCATGTTATGCCCCATCCAAAATTGGAAATTGGGAAACGTGGATTACTCAATGCTGAAAAAGAATCGGGCATCGTACTTGTGTTTGGTGACAAAGCGGTAAAAGTTTTAGACAGTAAACCAGATTATTTATTTGCAGAACTACAATTTGGATCGGCTTGGGAACCAACTATGATTCCTTGGGATGCTGTATTTCGTATTTATGATAAGTTTCAAAATTCAGCAACACAACTCAGGTTTTTGCAAGTGGAAACAGTTCCTAGTGTAGAAGAAAATATTTCTAAACCTAAGGTCACAAAACCAGAAGTGACAGGGGATGGAAATGTAATCCGAGTTGATTTTGGAGGGAAACGAAACGAATGAATTTTTTTACCATCACTCGGGGTGATCTCGACGGTTTTTTTGGTCTCATGGTGGACAACCTCATCCAACTTTTGGTTCTCTCCGCTCTCTGTATTGGAGTTTGTGGGTTCCCACTCCTTTTTGTTACTTCTGTAGTCCTTCCCGGTGCAGCAGTTTCTTTACTCGTAGGAAATGTTTTTTATGCATGGCAAGCCTGGAAACTAGGTCAAAAAACTCACCGAACAGATGTTACCGCAATCCCCTACGGAATCAATACAGTATCTCTTTTTGCTTTTGTTTTTTTTGTTATGTTTCCCACCTATCAGGCTACAGGTGACTATGTAGCAGCTTGGAAAGCAGGACTTCTTGTATCTTTTGTTTCCGGTTGTATCGAAGTGATCGGTTCTTTTGTGGCTGCAAAAATCCGCAAATACACACCCAGAGCCGCTCTACTTTCTGCTTTGGCGGGAATTGCCATCACCTTCATTTCGATGGATTTTTTACTTCGGACCTTTGAAAGACCAATCGTCGCCTTCATTCCGCTAGGTATTATCCTTTTACAATACTTTGGGAAAGTCAGATTTCCTTTTGGGATTCCGGGAGGTCTTCTTTCGGTAATCCTCGGAATTTTGTTGTCCTATCTTTCTTCGTTTTGGGGAGATCCTATTTACAAACCAGGAGCCATTGAAAGTGGATTACAAACTCTTGGGATTTATTTTCCTCAAATTTCCATCAGTCCTCTGCTTGATACTCTAACCTACGCCAATATCAAAGCCTACTTTTCTATCATCCTACCTATGGGAATTTTTAATGTCATAGGATCCTTACAAAATATTGAATCTGCAGAAGCATCTGGAGATAGTTTTGATACCAAAACTTCGCTCCTTGTGAATGGACTAGGGACCCTTGCAGGAACCGCTTTTGGTTCACCTTTCCCTACTACAATCTATATTGGTCACCCCGGTTGGAAGGCTCTTGGAGCTAAACATAGTTATTCGGTGCTTTCTGGAATTTTTATGACCGTTGTCAGTTTGTTTGGCCTAATGGGTCTCATCCAAGCTTTGATTCCCGTAGAAGCAGGAATGGCCATTGTCCTTTGGATTGGAATTGTGATTACAAGCCAGGCCTTCCAAGCAATACCCAAACACCACTCGCCAGCAGTTGTTGTTGGTCTTTTGCCAGCCTTTGCCGGTTGGGCAGTGCTCATCATTCAGAATGTATTTATCTTTTTGGATGGGAAATTACAGACCACTTTACAAGAATTAGGTGTAAAACAAGTAGTTCATTTTTCTTTATCAGATATCCCTCCTCATTTGCCTTTCCTGCCTTATGCACTCTCTGGAGTTTTAGCATTATCACAAGGTTTTCTCATCACCTCGATGGTGTGGTCGGCAATGGTTGTATTTATTTTAGAAAGAGAATGGTTGAAAGCTTCCCTTTGGGCAGTGATTGCTGCTGTACTTTCGATGGTGGGTTGGATCCATGCTTATGAATTACAAGGGAACGCCATTCTGAACCGATTCACTGAACTTGCAAGTTTGGATTTCCCTATTGCTTATCTTTCTCTGGCGGTTTTATTTTTATTGATACAGCTTCTCAATAATCCAAAACAAAATCCCGACAAATTCGGGCATTAATTTGCTTGTAATCTAAGACTCAAACAAGTACAGTTTTAGTCTAACAAACAGGTTCCATGTGAACCTTAAGGAGAACAATTTCCTATGACTTGGATCAAACGAATCGGTTTTTTCCTGTTAACCAATATTTTGATTATGACTACCATCTCTATCGTAACCACATTGCTTGGTTCGATGGGATTTAGCATCCGTGCCTATGGTTTGGATCTAACTAGACTCATTGTATTCTGTTTAATGTGGGGTATGGCGGGGTCTTTCATCTCGCTTTTACTTTCTAAAATGATGGCGAAGTGGTCGATGGGTGTAAAAGTCATCGATCCCAAAAATGCTTCTGCGCCGGAAATGGATGTGTATCGCCGCGTGCAATCACTCGCACAAAGAGCTCACCTTCCTATGCCTGAAGTAGGAATTTACGATTCACCAGAAGTGAATGCGTTTGCTACTGGCCCAAGTAAATCCAGTTCGCTTGTTGCTGTTTCTACGGGATTATTAAATCGTATGAATGCTCAGGAGTTAGAAGGTGTGCTTGCACATGAATTATCACACGTAGCCAACGGAGACATGGTAACACTGACTCTCATTCAAGGTGTTGTGAACTCATTTGCTATGTTCATCTCTCGAATCATTGCATACATTGCGTCCAACGCAGTGAAAGAAGAAATGGCGCATATCGTAAGAATTGCTGTGACTATCCTTCTTGACATTGTGTTCTCAATTCTTGGTTCTATGGCAGTGGCTTATTTTTCACGCCAAAGAGAGTTCCGTGCGGACGCTGGTGGTGCGAAACTTGCGGGAAGAGAGTCTATGATTTCTGCTTTGGAATCACTCCGCCAAATGGTAGATATGCCAGAGGATCCAAGAGGAGAAGCTCTTGCTTCCTTTAAGATCTCTTCTAACAAAGGTGGATTCCTTTCTCTATTTGCAACCCACCCTGCTTTAGAAGAAAGAATTTTAGCTCTAAAACAAATGAGATAAAATCTTCTAACAAAAGACTAACAAAGTAGAAAGGTCGGCAAATGAGCCGGCCTTTTTTTATTGCAAAGCCCTAGTCTTCCTTGGTTTCATCCTATTATGTCCATTGTTAAATCTAAGATTCGAACCATTCCCGACTACCCAAAACCCGGGATCCTTTTTCGCGATATTACTTCCCTTCTCATCGACCCAGAAGGATTCCAACTCACCATTGGAATGTTTGTAGAACGATACCAAAATGCTAAATTAAATAAAATTGCTGCCATTGATGCTAGAGGTTTTATCCCTGGAGCCGCACTTGCCTTCCAACTCGGAGTGGGATTTGTTCCCATTCGTAAAAAAGGAAAACTACCAGGAACCACTATCTCTGAATCTTATGCTTTGGAATACGGTGTGGATCATGTAGAAATCCATACAGATGCCATTAACCCTGGTGAACGTGTTTTGATTATGGACGATTTGATTGCTACTGGAGGTACTTTGGAGGCTTCGATCAAACTGGTTCAAAACCTAAAAGGAGTCATTCATGAATGTGCCACAATCATTGACTTACCAGATTTAGGTGGGGCAAAACGAATCAAAGATACTTACGGAATTGATGTATTTTCTATTTGCGAATTTGAAGGACATTAAATAGAAATTTACTTTTTCTTAAAAAACAAAGAGTTCTGTTTAGGTTATAGATTTCCAATCAGAATTCTTTGTTTTATCCACACGAATGCTCACCTCATTTCCCAGGAAATTCCACCGGACGACAAATAGTTTCTTTAGAATGTGAATTCCACGTCCACTTGTGACTAACTTTCTATCAGAATCAATAGGGCTCGGGATGAGTCTTGGATTAAAACCTTTCCCACTATCAATCACATACACATCAATGTACTTACGTGATTCAAATACATGAACTGTGATGATATCATCCTCTCTTTTCCCTCCATGTTCCAAGGCATTGTCTAAAGTTTCATCTACAAGGATCTGAAACCAAAAACTATCCATAATATTTTTCCAATTCCTTTTTTCATACAATCTCCAAAGGTTTTCTTTGATAAGTCTGGAATTGGTTCTCGTTGCAAGGATTTGGTCTTCAAAGATTTTGTTTGATCTTTCAAAGATAAAAGAAAATGGATGTGTTAGGTAATCTTCTGTAAAAGAATAATGGAATAAAAAAACTACAAAACATGAAAGAAAAAGTAGATTCACAAATAGGAAAAAGTGTAAAAAATATTTTGTTGTGAGAGGGATGATATTTGGAACAAAACAAAGAACAATAAACAATACACAAGTAAAGAAGGTGGCCAAATAAATAAATTCCATAAATCTTTGGATGGCAGGAAAATTATACCTGAGTTTGGCAATGACAAGGTAGGAAAAAGTAATGACAGCTAACACAAAATAGGTGTTATAATAATATTTTAACAGAATGAGACTTGCCTGAGGGAAAACTTCATTGAGTAACCCCAGGTCCACAAACAACAACATAATCCCCATTCCCAAAACAAAGGAACAAATCACAACAAGTCTCGGGAAATTACGAAAGAAGGTTGGGAACTGTAAACCAAAGTATAACAAAACAAAGGATAAAAAAACTAAATAGGTAGAGATGGAATGCGCTTGGTTTAAGATTTGATTTTCCAAGAACAAAGTATCAGAAAGTATCGTCAAATCTCCGATACAGAAAAAAGCCGCGAGGATTGAAAAACTTGTTTTCATTCTTGTCCGAGGATTCTTTCTAAATGAAACAATACCGGCAATCAGTGAAAAAAAGGCGGTAACTCCGAATATGATGGATTCAAACAAACTCATGCAAAAACAAAAAAAAATTCTCTCCTCCCCTTTCCTCTTTGCGAGTACTATTTTGTTTTTTACGAGTTTATTCTTAAGCCCAGTTTACACGCAAGAAAACAGACAATCCATCGACGAAATCAAGAAATCTGTAGTCCAAATCCGAGTATTTTCACAAGCCAAAGACCCCTTCTCACCCTGGATCTCCTCAGGAATTTCTGCCTCGACTGGTTCAGGTTTTTTGATTTCTAAAAACCGCATCCTCACCAATGCCCATGTTGTCTCCAACGCAAAATTTATGGAGGCTCAAAGGAACAACCAGACGGAATGGTATGAATTAAAAGTTTTGTTCATTGCACATGATTGTGATTTGGCGCTTCTAGAAGTTCCTGATCCCGAATTTTATGAAGACAGTAATTTTTTAGAACTAGGAAATTTGCCGGAACTGGCAAGCCCAGTTGATATCATCGGATATCCCATTGGTGGTAGCAAAATATCCGTTAGCCGAGGAATTGTTTCACGGATTGAACAATCAACGTATGCACATTCCCAAATCGATAGCCATTTGGTGGTGCAAGTGGATGCTGCCATCAATCCAGGAAACTCTGGTGGGCCTGCACTCCAAAATGGGAAGGTGGTAGGTGTTGCCTTCCAAGCCTCGACCAAAGGTGAAAATATTGGTTACATCATCCCCACAGGTGTGATCCAACATTTTCTAAAGGATATCGAAGACGGAACTTACCACGGATATGTTGAATTGGGAATCCAAACCCAACCCTCCTATTCTGAATCCCATAGAAAGTTTTATGAAATTCCTCCGTCTATTGAAGGGGTTTTTGTCACAAAAGTTTTAAAAGCAGGTTCTGCCGATGGATTTCTAAAACCGGGTGATTATTTAACAGCCATAGATGGAAGAAAAATTGGTCGTAATGGAAATCTACTAGAAGTTAGTTCCATTGATTTTTTAGAACTAGTAGATAATAAGTTTGCTGGTGATGAGATTCAGTTCGATCTCATTCGAAATAAGAAAAAAATAAATGTAAAATTCCCAGCTAAAAAGATGCCACAGATGGAAAACCAAAGATCGCGATATGGAATCAATTACGATTATGTTTTGTTTGGTTTGGTGGCCTTGTGTTTCAAACTGTCAACAGAGACCTTCTAGAAACTTGGAGTAAAAATGGACAAACACAAGGAGGAAGCCTTCTTGTGTATCGGTTTTATGATGCCACAACACTTTCTGATGGAGCTACCGAAGATGTTGTTTTGTATCGCAAACTCCCTCACCCTAATAATTCCAATGCCGATTTTTATCTGAATATGGTCGTGGAATCTTTGAACGGTAACAAGGTAAAAAATCTGGCTCATATGAAAGAACTACTTGGTTCTTCGAAAGAAAAAACCATAAGAATCCAATTTTATGGAATTCAACTTCCAATGATTTTGGATAAAGAAGAGTCCGAACGGGCCGACCTTGAAATCAAAAACACATACCACCTAACAGGAAATTAAAATTATGTTCGTTTCGACTCTAAAAAATCGATTTACCTGGATTTTCTTTATATTTTTGACCGGTTCTCTATTCGGAAAGTCAGTTCCTGTAGGAATGACAGATCCTTCCATCCTTCAAATCAAAGCCACGGTTCAATATCCAAATTTTCTCCAACCATGGAGGTTTAAAAATCCCGAGGTTCGTCATTCCACGGGGATTTATATTGGGGACAATCGTATCCTCGTTCCCGCACAAGCAGTCTATTTTTACACAAACATTGAGGTCAAAAAACCTGAGGCATTAAAACTTTATACAGCGGAATTGGAACGTATGGATCCTGATTTAGGCCTCGCAATTTTAAAGTTAAACGACCCGAATGCTTCGAAAGATTTAAAACCTGTTATTTTTCCAAACGAATTGTTTTTACCAGGAACAGGTCTTGTGATGGAAAGTAAGGACCAAAAGAACTTAGAAGAAAAAAAAATCAGAATGATCCGTTTAGATATGGATTCGTATTCTAGTGGTTATGTGGAGCTTCCCTATATCGAAATCCAATCCGAAGAAAAAATAGATGGTATCGGCGAACTCATCGTAGACTCCACCGCAAGGATTCCCCAAGGAATTTTGTATCAATTCAAAGAAACTGGTACCGGGAAAGTCATTCCTTCGTTTTCTATTAAACACTTTATCGAAGGAAAATCTTTTCCTTTTAAAGGATTTAGATTCAAACCATTAACAGACAGTGCCACAAGGAACTACTATGGATTGAAAAAAGATGATTTAGGAGTGTTAGTGGCAGAAATTTATCCCGGATCTTCGGCTGACGGAATTCTACAATTGGAAGATGTATTACTCGAAGTTTCGAATTCTAAAATTGATCCCAAGGGATATTTTGACCACCCCAAGTTCGGGAAACTCAATTTATCGTATTTGTTTCATAATACGAGTGATACGGATTCTCCCTCGGTGAAAAAAATCAAAGTAAAAGTTTTTCGGAACAAAAAACCCGTTTCTCTGGAAATGGATTTAAAACCGTTACCAGAGTCTTCCATTCGCATTCCTTATGGGAACTCTAGATTTCAAACGCCCAGATACTTAATGTTAGCTGGTATAGTTTTTCAGGAACTTTCTGAAATGTATCTAACAGAACATGGGAACCAGTGGAGAAATCGAGTAAACAAGGAACTTCTTTATCTAAACGATTTTTATCGGATCAAAAGGGATGTTAACGAAGGAAAAGTTGTATTTTTATCACAAGTTTTACCACTTTCAGGAAACAAGGCCTACCATACAGCCCATCAAATGATTCTAAAAACGGTCAATGGAACCCAAATCCAATCGTTAAATCAATTACAGGAATTGGTAAAAAACGCAGAAACACCTTACATTCATTTTGTGATGAGCGATGGGTTTGAACTCATCTTTAAAAAAGAGGAAATTCAAACCCTAAATGCGGAAGCAAAACAAAGTTTTCAAATCCAGAAGGATTCTAATTTTTAGAATCCAACAATTCCTATTTGATAACCTAATTGTTTTGAGATAAGCACTACCTTCACGAGAAATAGAACTAAAATGAAAAGAGTTAATAAAATGTATTCTTTTTTGTGAACCGTTTTGTCTTCGTTAACAAGTAACAACAAAACGGGAATTGATAAAGTAAACATTCGGGATACGTTTTCATAAACAGACCAAAAATGGTAATACCCGGCTGTCCCTACCATAAACATAATTAACAAAAAAGAAATCCGGAACTCCCAACCTTTTTTTAACTGACCCGTAAAAGGCAAAAACAAACCTAAAAAGAATAAAACTACCAAAGGAAATCTTGAAAATAATCGTGCTAAATCCTTCCAATGGTTTCCAGTCGCAAGAGAAGCCCAAATGGATTCCATATAAGAAATTAATCCTTCGAATGGTAATATAAAATCTGTTAAACGACCAGGCCTCCAGTTCGGGAACCGATATGCCAGATACAGGTGCCAACAAACTGGGATGATCAGGACAGATCCCACAACGAGAATCCTTTTCCAATCTTTTCTAAAAACAGAGGTTAGCCCCAAAGGAAATAACAAAAACAAAGCCGGTTCTTTGGTGAGGATTGCCAAACTAGAAAGTAAAATAAAAGGAATATAGTTTTCCTTTACATAATAATAGTATGCAATGACAAGAATAGACACCATTACCGTGTCACTCACAAGAACATAATAACTGCCCAAAGCGAAGGGACTAATTAAATACAAGATGGCATAAGGTTTAGTATCTTCGTTTAATAGTTTACGTAAGTAAAAATAGGAAACTAAAGTAAGGACAATGTTCCAAAAATACATTCCAAATATCGCGGTAGGTTTTCCAAAAAAACCAAAAATTGCGATTAACAAGGGATAGCCGATACGTGGTGCCCGATAGGATTCATCAAATCCCTTTGGCCAATTCAAATTAAATTCAGAAAGTGGTCTTGAAAAATAATAAAATATTTGTCCATCATAACCAGAACCCAAATCACCTTTTTCTCCTTTGAATAAAACTGCTTTTTTTGGTGTTTCCGCCTGGTTTTGTAACGCAAATTCATATCCAAAGTTTACCATCGAACTTGGGTTCCATTCATACTTCTTCCAATAACCTAAAGTGGAAACCCCCCAGATAAAAACGAATAACATTACTGTGGCCCACTGTTTTGAATTCAAATATACAAAGATGGGGAAAATACGTTTTTGGAACATTGTGTTCACTCCCATTACGGATTAAATTTTGAAATTTGTGGTTCTAGAGACTTGGAAAAAATAAAGTTATAAAAATCTGCACCTTCGTACGTTAGATGGTGTGGGTCAAAAAAATAACGAAAATCACTCACTGCTTCGGTATGATCAATGAGTGTTTGTCCTCTTGGTTCTAAATGAGATTTTAAGTTGGTTATCCAATCCTTTCTCCAATTCGAATTTTTATAAATTTCAAATTCAATTGGGTTTTCAGGACTTAGAATTAAAACAAAAGGAATTTTATTTTGATAAAAATAATCAGAGATACTAAGGATTCGATTAAATTCCCACCAAGGTTCAAAGGGAGCGGTGTTGACATTCCTTTTAGCTTCACGAACTAAATGCAAACGCATAAGCTCAAGCCTCGTTCCTGCATCCCGAATCATTCTCTCAGAATAGTCTTCTTTAAAATCAGAAACAGTTTTTGTCACCAAACGGGTGTCATCCCAATAACTACCGCGCGAATAAGATTTATTTTCTAAGCTAGAAGTTCTACAGAAAAAATGGGACAACCGAACACCGACCGATTCATCTCGTCCATAACGGATGAGGTTGACTTCTTTTGCAGAAGATAATTCGGATAAAACTTTGATTTGGACAATAGACCAAACTAAAGAAGATTGGATGAGAGAAGTCCATTCCAAATCGTTCCATCCAGAACGGACAAAAGTTTTTTCTATTTCAAAAATTGGTTTATCCAATGAATTAGAATCTTTGAAAAAACGAAATAGGAGCTTAGTATTTGATTTTTGGAAAAACAAAGATTCTTTTGGTTTTTTTTCGGAACAAACTAAAGTTGCTGATTCTTTTGTCCACCCCTTCGACCAAATCCCTTCAAGTGGTTTTTCACCTTGGTAAAGATGGTATTTTCTTCCACTTCTGAAGTGGTTATCAATATAAACCTCTATTGGATCCCAAAAGAACACCCGAAACCGACTCACATAAAACAAGGATTTGGCGGCAAGTTTGGAAAGTGTTTTCCTAGGTAATTCTTTCCAATGATCCAATAAATAAGCTACTGGATAAATGGTTTTAGCAGGGTAACGTTCACCGAATTGTGTGACCCAAATTTTTTCATTAAATTTAAGTTTATCGTTTTCTAGATCTTGGTATTCCCATTGAAGATCAGCAAAATTAAGTAGATACACCACTAACTGTGGATGGGAATCCAAAAGATCTTTTTTATAATAATCTAAATCCGTTGGCGCCATTGCCACATGGGAGAAAAAATGATACTTGGTGACTGGATTTTCTTTTTGATTGAGCCTGTCAGGTAATACTGAGTATAGAGCCACCGAACTTCCGGTGATGATAGTTCTATGTTTGTCTTCAGATGACTGTAATTCCTTGGTTTTGAAAATGAAGTTATACCAAGGAGAAGAGTCCCACTCTGTTTCGTTCGGAAAGAAAAAATAAAGTTTAGAAAAAATAATGCGATCTAATAAAATTATACCACCAAACAAAGCACAAGTGATGATAAAAACTTTCCATTTCAGTCCGAAACGGGATTTTTTTAAGGGTATTCTGGACTCAGTTTCCATTTTCGTAACAAAAGTTTTTTTGCAAAACTAATGGCAAGTTTCAAAACTTTTTTATTAAAACTACTATTAGAAAAGATATAACGAATTGGCAATTCTTTGATAGAACCATCATTCTTTGCGACAATAGACAAAGCTTCCATATGAAAATCAAAAGCAACTGATTCCAAAGGGTAATCTGCTATTTTTTGAACCATTGGTTTGGAATACCTTCTGTAACCACTTGTGCAATCACGAAGATTAGCCCCAAAAAGGTTAAAAACACCTTTGGATAAACAATAGTTCATAACTTTAGCAGCAGTCCAAGAAATCAACTTTCGATACAACGGAACATTCACAGTTGAAGTTCTAGATCCAATCACTAAGTCACAATTTGGGAAAGACTGGAACTCTTTCAGATAACCAGCGTCATGCGACAAACCGGCATCCATTGTGATCACCCAGTCATAACCTTTTTCCACCGCATACTTCATTCCATCTTGAATCCCACCAGGGATATGAGTATTTTTTTCGTGGCGGATGACATGTAGTCTCTTCCCAAATTCTTTTTGTAATTTGGCCAAGATGGTTGGTGTCGCATCTTTACTTGCATCATCCGTAACAGAAACGTCAGCAAACACAATGGCACCCCGAACCACTTCTTCAATGGTTTCGGCTTCATTGTATGCAGGGATGATGACTAAGGTTTTTCCAGACATTCTACTTTCCAGAGATATTGAATACGTCTTTGTTTGCTTCAATCCACTTAAGAAGTCTTGTCACACCTTCTTTTGGTAGAATTTTAGGATTGAATCCGAATTTTTTTGCTTCTTTGATGTCGCAAATAAAATAACGCATGTCACCTGGTCTTTCGACTTCAAAAAGAATTTCTTGTTTTTTACCAAGAATTTCTCCAATGAGATGGATACATTCTAAAAGAGAAATTTTATGTGGGCTTGCCCCACCAATATTATACACACCAGGAATTGGGTTTTTAAAAAATTCTAAATAAGACTTTGCACCGTCTTCTGCATGTAAGATGTCTCTTGTTTGTTTTCCTGTTCCAAAAATTCGGAGTGGTAATCCAAATACGGAACGAATGGCAAAGTTTGCCACCCAACCATGATCCTCGCCACCAAACTGACGTTCGCCGTAGATTCCTGTAAAACGGAAACTAGCAGCTTTTATGCCATACATATCTGTATAAGATCTTACATAATGTTCCGCACTCATTTTTGACGCATGGAGTGGGGAAATTTGACCCACCATTGTTGGTTGTTCCACAGAAATTTCAACTGGATTTCTTTCGTAAGAAGTTTTTCCTTCCGTCAAAGTATCGTTAATTGAGTTTCCATATACATGGATGGAAGATGTATTCACAACAGGAATTTTGTGTTTTCTTGCCGCTTCCATAACGTTAAAAGTTCCAATTACGTTGGTTGAAAAATCAAGTTCTGGATCTTCCCAAGAAATAGTCATCGCAGGCTGTGCAGCGGTGTGGATGATATAATCACAATCAGCAGAACGATCCATTAGATGTTCTAAATTTCGAATGTCACCTTTCACCATAGTGACACCAATTGATTTTAAATAATTCCAGTTATAATCACGAGTGGCATCACTTCCATAACCAGTTCGTTTTAATTCATATTTTGTCATGTTGTCAAAACTAACAACATCCCAACCTTCTTTACGAAATAATTCACAAACATGGGATCCTAAAAATCCGCATCCGCCTGTTACCAATACTTTATTCGCCATCGCGATCTTCTCCTAGGTAAAACTTTTTAGATAAAATTAATTTCATTATATGGATGGAATCAGTGATCATATCACGTAATCTGTATTCCACCTGCCCTACTGGTTTGAAGTAAGATACTGGAATTTCAATACAACGCATATGAGACCGAACAATATCAATCATAAGTTCTACGATGAACTTTCTATCTTGAGTATGTAATTGTGGTTTGACTCGTTCGTAAGACTCTCGCCAAACAGAAAAAAATTGACAATCCACATCGGTAAATCGTGGTTCTTGGCCCCACCAAAACACCTCAACCAATTTTCCCATCAGTAAGTTTACCAAACGATAGAGTGGTTTGAGGTTTGATCCTTGTTCGATCATCTGTCTTGTGGTGCGAGTACCAATCACCATATCCGAATCTTTCATATACTCGAGAAGTTTAGGGAAATCTTTCGAACGAAAAGATCCGTCCGGGGAAACGACAACAATGATATCACCTGTTGTGTATTCGATTCCCCTTCTCACTTGTTCCCCAAGTTTTGTGGGATCACCATCACCTGGGAAAGTATAGGTTTTGACTTTTTCTTTTTTACTAAGAGCTAAAGTTTCGTCAGTGGATTCGTTATCGATGACTATGATTTCATTGAATTTATCTTTGAAGTCAACAATCACATCAGTGATGGACCTTTCATTATTGTTAGTTGGAATGACAAGACTTGTTTTGAATTTATGGAACAAATCATTTCTTACTTCATACACTGCATGATAGTAGTCTTGCATGGAATTGATATTGAAGTAATCACAACTAAGAGTGGTTGCATAAACTCCCGATTTGGATTCTTTTGCCATCTTATCAATCACGTCCGTGATTTCGATGACACCAGACTTAGGAGAAGCAGGTGTTTTTTTAAAAAACTCAAAATACTCGGGGGTAAAATAATAACTCCCTAGTCCCAAAAGTTCATTGGGAGGGTTTTCCGGTTTTTCAACCAAGTTTACAATTTTATCATTTTCTAATACTACGGAATAATTCTTTCGAATCCTTGAAAGTAAGGATGTTTTTACAATCCCAATGGACGCGGCCATATTTGGATGTTTTTTTAAAACTTTTAGAAACTCATCGTGGTCGGTGCGGTAATAAAACTCATCTCCAAGGATAGTGAGAAATGGTTCGCGAATGGTTTTTTCTAAACTGGCGACATCGGATGCCAGGCCTTTTTTTGTCCAATCCACAGGTTCGATGACTACTTTGGGAATTGCCAAACGGATATGGTCAATCTCTGCAATGATCTGTTCTTTGAGGTGACCTACCAGAACATAAACCTTCTCAATTCCAAAGGTTTTGACCATCAGTTCCACATTGCGGTGGAGGATGGACTTTCCTTCGATGACGAAGAGAGGTTTTGGAATGAAGCTGGTTCGGGGATATGCTCGGGTTCCTTTTCCGGCAGCCGCAATGACCCCAATTCTGATCTTTTTCAATGTAAAAGGAAAGTCCCTGAAACGAACCCCTGGGTCAATTAGAAAAGGATCGTTTCCACCGGTAGAATTGGAAACCTGCACCGGTTTTGTAGCCTTGGAAGGGCTCCCAAACGTGCTTAGAAGGATTCCAGGACTTCTCAGGATCTTTTCCCCCGAGTCCATTCAAATGGAAGCCCCAAATCCCTTCCTTAGTCATCTGCAGGGCGTCAAAATGGACGGCCACAGGGGTTCCGGCACTATGTTCGAGAACATTGGGTAGAGAAACCAGTTTGATGGTTCCCAGTAGGGATTCCGAAATCTGAAAGCCATTCTTGGAATTTTGGGTGAAGCGGAAAGACAAATGCTCACAATCAAAACGGCGAAGGAGGGCCATTTTTTTACCCCAACTGTCTGTCGCTCGGATTTGGCAAGCCTCGGGAACAAGGACGAGCTCTTCCCCTTCCTTTGTGACCTTTCCCACAAAAATGGCCTCTTCCCAACCCCTTGAATTTTGATACCGTAGCTCTTGGGCGTTGTAAAAAGACTTTCCCTTTTCTGTGAAGATCTCTATTCCTAATATTAGATAGCCGTTCTCCGTAGCCAACTGGTCGGAAAAATAGAGGCCATCCGTTGACTTGGCGAAGTTTGGATCCGTCCAAATAAATGTCAGGGAAAAAAGGCCCACTGCCAGGAATTTATGCATTTAAAAAAATTAATCCTTTTTCCTCTTCTTTTCATAACATCATTCACTGCTGATTGCAATCTCCTAAATTTAGAAAAAGAAAAAAATAACGATTTGGTTATGTTACTGGGAGCCTATGCCCTACTAGCAAACAATTGTACGAATGGTGCTGGGATTTGGGCGAGAGATTTAACGACGAATTCCAGTGTTTGTGTTACAGTAGATTTGGTTGTATCTGGAACCAATGTTGAAGTTTATAAAGAAAGATCTTTATCTCTAAATTATGATCTGGCAAAGTTCGGTCGTGATTTTGATTCCATTACATTCCCAAAATTAATTTCCACTTTCGGAGTCCCAAGCGATATAGATGGGAATGGAAAAGTAAAAATCCTGGTAATGGACATTCGAGACGGAGCAACAGCAAACAGTGCTTATGTGGCAGGATACTTTGATCCCATCAACTACTTTCCCGATAATTTTTTATCAAGACTTCGTTCCAACTATGCTGAAGTTTTGTATTTAGATGGAAAAGAACTCATCGCAGCTCTTAATTTTGACACCAATGCTTTTGCATCCACAGCCGCACATGAATTCCAACATTTATTAAGATATCCCAGAATGCGAGCCGCAAACCAATCCGACGAACTTTGGATCAACGAAGGAACAAGCGAAGTAGCAAGTGATATCGCAGGGTACGGACCACAAAACAGTCGTATGGATTGTTATTCAGGAGTGAATGATTCTCGTTGTTCCGATGGGATCAATGGAGTTTCCTTACTTGACTGGGATAATACAAGTAATGATGTACTCAAACAATATTCTTTTGCTTATGTTTATATGCGTTATCTTTATGATATTTCAGGAACAAACGATACTCAAAGACAAAATTTTTTCAAAGAAACTGTGATTGGAGAATCGGGTACAAGGGCCAATAGTACCGGGAATTTAATCAATTTATTTAGAAATACTACCTATGCTCCCAATTTTGATGCCTCTCTATTGGGAAACCAGAACTCCGATGTTTTCTTTCGCACTTTTGCTTTACTCAGCGCCCAAAGTTTTCAAATTGCCAATCTAACTTCTGTCGAACAGGTCACGAGTGATGGAGCTTCTCCCACGACCATCAACTTAGCAACAGCACTCACAAGGTATCCATTATCTACGACTCTTTCACGAATTGTTACCAATCCCGTCACACCAACAACGGCACGAAGTACAATCAAACAAGGATCTACCAATTTTTATACTCCGTCCACGGGGACTCCTTCCATTTCAGCAGGTTCTTCTAGAAAAAATTATGGAAGGGTGACAACCGCAACCACCAAAGGAATTTTCTTTTGGGCAGATTCCCCTTCTGGTTTGAATGCCAATGTCAAGTATGTGCAAACGAACAAAGAAGGGACTACCCCCACTATTCCCAAACAACCTCGTTCTTTAAAATCTGTGATTGAATCTTCTACTGGGCCAATCCCCATCTGTGGGATAGAGTTTATAGACGATGGCGTTCGTACTTTCGAAAGTATTCCAATAGAATAGCACGCATCAAACTACGATAACAATCTTTGGCAACGTGACCACCGTCAGCGAACGCATTACACGTATAAGATGGTTCGTTTTTAAGTTTCAAAATCGAAAAGTTTTTACTAGCAGTGAGTGCATCAATTTCTTTTTCCCAAGTTTTCACTAAAACTTCTTTTTCCATGAGTGCCTCAAAATCAGGAGAGGAAAGTGGCCAAATGATGATGGTTTTGATTTTTTCAGTCTGTAAACGATCCAAAATTTTTTCATAAAACCCAAATTGCATAGGGCTACGAACATAAGAGGCAAACAACCAATCCAAAGTTCTATGGCTTGTCATTTGTAGGGAATTAGAATCTTTCTCCATATAATTATCAATAGGTGAAAGACCATTCCCGTTGTGCGAAAGAATATAGTCATAAGTTGCCTGATGCATTTCAAAGGCATTTTCTAAATATGGATTTTTATAATTTCTCCACATTTGGTCTAGGTAAGGTTTATAAGTCCCTACTGCAAAAAGTTTGCGCCCTAAATAAAACGAAACATGGTCTTTTCCAAACAAACTGAGATTTGACAAAACATAGGATAAATCAAAACTATAAGTTAGATTTGAACTTTTAAATACTGAGTTTTGGTTAAACTGATTTGGGTCAGTTTCCATAACAACCAAATCGGGTTTGATCCCCGCATCCAAAACCTTTGTCAGTTGGAAATCATAATAGGCAGGTGTTGTCACTGCGGAAGAAAGATTATAAATATCCCAATCCGGATAAAAAGAAACTAGTTCATCGTGATCAAAATAAAGGAGGCGTGAAGATCCCAAAATCAACATGATTTTTTTGGTTTTTGGTGTGTTCACTCCCGGTTTTTCTGAGATTAGTTTTTCTAAAAAAGCAGATTTGGCCTTATAATTAACTGCCGTTAAATCAATTTTCGTAATTGTCTGGATATAAGGAATTCGAAATATCGCATCAACAACAAACAAAAACAATAAAAGGATAACAGGGTAAAATAGGAACCGCGCCTTGGACATATCTGAAAGGAGAAAGGAAACGGATTTAATTGTAAAGCGAATTGAAGAGCCTCCCCCGAGGTTTCTTTCGAGGGAGTAAAAATATTAAGCGACTTGGATGCGAGCGAGTTTACGTTTCTTTTTTAAATTGACAAACCAGTCATCAGCGTTTCTGACATGGCTTACTAATTTTTTTACGTATTCTCTGTTTTCTGGGTTCAGAATCTCACGTGCTTCTTGGATGATTTCTTCCACTGTTTTCACATGGAAGGTAAAATAACTAGTAAAGAGCTCGTAATACTCTCTATCTGTATTTTCCCAGTCCTTTGACTGTATGTCAGTGTAAAATTCAGATAACTGTGGTATGTCGATCTCAGGTGTCGCATCAAAATGATTGTTCATCATTGCGATACGGTCAGTTATATCAGTTAATTTCTGGAAATAAGTTTCCAATTCGGGATATTCCATCTTCCAGCCCTCCTTAACAACCCTTACTTTTACCAGGATTTTAGAAAGGCCTTAGAGATCAAGATTTTTTAAAAAATTTAGTGATATCCGGATTTTGTTTTAGAAAGTCTTTTAAGTGTAAAGCTTGCCCATCCCAGGCCTCTTTGGCACCTTCTAGCCAAACATCTGAACCTTCCCCATCAGGGAATCCTCCGTTAACAATTGTTAATTGAGAAGAGTTTGGACCTTTGGATTCAAATAATAATTGTAAATAAATAGCACCTGCGGGATCTGCAGGATGGTCTTTCCATTCCATTACCAATTCTTTTAATGGTTCGATCTTTTTATAGATTCCATGAGTGGTGAAATCACCTTCTAATCCCAATTTCCAAGTCCATGAAAAGTCACCGCCAACCTTTGGCCTACCCCTTACCTCATCTGCCAACCAATGTACTAACACTTCGTAGACGGTAACACCCGACCACAATCGTTCTATTGGTTCATCAAAGGTAAATACAGACTGGGTTTCTCTCATAGACAGAGTAGTAAAAACTAGGGTTTGCCTTGGCAAGATGTTTTTTGGAGGGAACTACCGGAGGGATTCCCCACCAGTAGTCAGGTTTAGTACGAATTTAGAGAACCAGATTGTTTGGCCTAACATATACAGACTGAATCACACTGATGTTTCGCATCTGGAAGGCAGCTGCACAATAAGCCAAATAGTATCTCCATTTTCTAATGAAGGTTTCACTATAACCTTGGTTTCTTACCTCTGTCAAATTTTCTTCAAATGCTTTTAACCAAAGTCTAAGTGTCTTCGCATAACTCATACCCATATCTTCCAAATGAAATAAATACATATCTCCTGTACGATTGATAGCTTGGTTCATACGACCAATGGATGGCAAAAGGGAACCGGGGAAAATATGTTTCTGAATGAAATCAATTCCATTTTTGAACGAAGTAAACCTAGAGTCAGGACAAGTAATGACTTGTAAGGCCATAATCCCGTCTTTTGTCAAAAGGTCTTGGCATTTCTGAAAGAAGGTTTCATAAAATGCATCCCCTACCGCTTCTAACATTTCGACGGAAACAATTTTGGTAAATTGTCCTTCGATCTTTCGATAATCCTGGATACGAATTTCGATTTTGTCAGAAAGACCTTCCTTTGCGATCCTTTCTTTAGCATAAACATATTGTTCTTCAGAAAGGGTAACAGTCGTCACACGGCATCCATAGTTTTTTGCCGCATGAATGGATAAAAATCCCCAACCACTTCCAATCTCTAAAAGATGATCACCTGAATTTAATTTTAACTTTTGGCAAAGTTTGTCCACTTTTCTTGTTTGGGCTTCTTCTAAACTATCTTCCAAAGATTCAAAATAGGCAGAACTATAAGTCATAGACGGATCAAGAAACAATTTATAAAATTTGTTTCCTAAATCATAATGTTCTATGATATTTTTTTTACTTCCTGTGAGTGTGTTTTTCCTCAAAAAATGCAGGAATTTATTGCCTAAATTGAATAAATCCAGATGGAAAAGTTTTTTCTTAGCACCAGATAGACTTGGACTCTCATCCACATTCAATATAAACCAAGAAATTACGTTTTCTATGGAATCAGTTTCCCAATCTCCCGTTAAATAGGATTCGGAAAAACCAATATCACCATATAACACTGATTTCTTGAAGAAAACAGGGTCTTTTACATGAATCAGTGCCGAATGAAACTTTGGATCTACAGTTGCATTTGGATCACCTAAGGTAATTTGATCTCCATCGGGAAGGATCATTCTAAGGGATCCTCTTTTCATGGAACTCATGGCTTTCAAAAATATTTTCCTGTAAATCGGAAATTGTTCTAAAGTAGACTTGTTCTTTAATTCGGTAAAAAGTTTTGAATCAATCGTGTCTTGTAAGAGGGACTGGTTCTGTGATTTTTCCAAGGGGAACTCCTGTTTGTTTCTCTAAGTTTTGGTGTTTCGAAATGTATGGAATTTTTTTGATCCATAGCTTGAAGGCTTGCCAATGAATCAACGTTATTATTTTGACGGTGATGAATGGGAATTGGGTAAAAAGTTTTAATAAGTATTTTGATTGGAATGGAATTTTTTTTCCAAGAAAGGAAGTGGTTAAAATTCTTTTTCCATTTTCGTAAGAGTCGACACCAATCTGCAATTGATTGTTGGGTAAGTTCAATCGGAACTCAAATTCAGAATCCAAACTGATAAAAGGTGAGACATAAAAGTTTTTTGGTTCTCTGATATAAACTTCTGGATCCGCAATGGTTCCTTTGGCTTTTTTAAAATAACCTACATAGGGTTTGATTTCACCGAAAGTATTCCCGACTTCTGCGATCGATACAAGTGGATTCCCTTCCTTATCATAACAAAAATAAAAACTTACCGGATTAAACACATAACCTAGCACACGAAGGTTTGTGAGAAGAAATATCTTTCCAATATTTTTAACCCCGGAGGCTTCTAGAAAAGACTTAACGTTTTCATAAACTGTTCCTTTTTCAAATTGGATATGGTCCTTATCATAAAAGGAAAACAAATTGAAACGATTCCGAGAAAACCAAAAACTTTCGTGGGACAACTGGTCTATTTCTGAGAGATCCAAATAAAAATTAAAAATCCGGTATTGGAATTTGTTTGGTTTCGGAGCCGTCCGTGTATGGAACACGTCCGCCTCGTACATACAAGAGTTTAAGTCCATGGATCCCTTTTCAGAATGTCACGGGAAACATTCACTGCAGATAAAAATCCATCTTCATGAAATCCATATCGGAAGTAAGCACCCGCGTAATAAATAGGCCCATTTTGGTTTAATTCAAACAAACGGTTTTGCCCAAGAGAGGCCTCAACAGAAAAAAGTGGGTGTTCATAATCAATTTTTTGAATGATTTTGTCTTTTGCCACGCGGCCTGGGTCATTGATGGTCACAAAATAATTTTGTTTTTTAGAAACATTTTGCAAACGATTCATCCAATAAATCGTGTAGGGATTTTGTTTTCCGGATTCATCTTCTACAATTTTATAATTCCAACTCGACCAACAAGATGATACATTTGGCATATCACTCGCATCCGTATGTAAGGTGGCTGTATTGTGTTGGTATTTGTAAAGAGGAAGGAGTTCGTTTTCCAATTTTGTCGGATTCCCAAGTAATTTCGCAGAAATATGGCCATGAGTGGCAAGTAAAACCTTATCAAAGATTTCCTTTTTTCCTTCACCAAATACAAGTTCCACCTTACCGTCACTCGTACGGTTCACTTGTTTGACGGGAGTATTCAGACGGAATTTTTCTTTGATGGGGGGAATGATTCTTTTGATATATTCATGAGAACCACCATCCACCGTATACCATTGGTGTTGGGTGTTCAGTCCCAAAAATCCATGGTTATAAAAAAACCGAATGAGTGACTTGGCTGGAAATTCCAACATCAGATCGGGAGGAGTCGACCAAACCGCAGAACTCATAGGAATTAAATAAAAATTTAGGATGTCTTTCCCATATCCAAAGGCCTCCATATACTGGCCTAAATTCCAAGTATCATATTTGGGATCGTCTAAAATTTTGGGAGCCGTTTTGTTGAACCGGTCAATCTCGAGTAACATCTTCAAATACCGAGGTCGAAACAGATTTTTTTTCTGAGCGAACAATCCAGAAAGTCCAGACCCACAAAACTCTAATTTGGTGGGATCATGTTGCACACTAAAAGACATATCCGATTTTTTTGTAGGAACGTTTAATGTTTGGAAAAGTCTAAGTAAGTTTGGGTAGGTTACGTGGTTGAATACAATGAATCCTGTATCAATTGGTATCTTTACGCCATCTTCTTCTACCATTACCGTATTGGTATGTCCGCCGATGTAGTTGGCATTGTCAAAAATGGTTAAATCAAAATTGTTTTTTAAAAAGTATGCGGAACCGAGACCGGCGATTCCTGTACCGACGATGGCTAATTTTTCTTTCACTTGTTTCCCTTTCGGTCATTAGACCGTTAGAGAAAGAGTTGGTTCATTTGAAGATGGACTTCTTCCGCTTTCTTTTGTGCAGTTTGTCCGAAATTATCTTCCAAAGAACTGAGAGTGATCCCCCGAGAAGAATTGATGAGAGAACGATTTCCGGAAGCTTGGATGATGGATTCTAAGTCCCCACCTTGTGCTCCGAATCCGGGGATAAGAAAATACAATTCAGGGTGGCGATTGCGTAAGGATTGAATTTCGGATGGATGGGTTCCCCCAACGACAAGTCCTACTTGGTCTGGATACTCCTTTCCAAGTTTTGCCATTTGGTCACTCACCTCTTCATACAAATAAAGATCCTTACCCAAAAGTTTTTGTTTTTGGAAATCTTCTGAACTTGGATTTGATGTGAGTCCGAGTACAAAAATATACCCACCTAGGTCGAGGTATGGAACCAGACTGTCTCGCCCCATATACGGATTGACGGTGAGGGCATCCACACCCAAGGTTTCAAAAAAATACTTAGCATATTCTTTGGAAGTATTGGCAAGGTCACCACGTTTGGCATCCATCACAATGGGAACTAACGGAGAAACTTCCCTCATCAACCGAACCATATACTCTAAAGCAAAATATCCCTCTGCCCCCAACCTTTCAAAAAAAGCAACATTGGGTTTCCAAGCCGCTGCATAAGAATGTGTGTAACGAATGATGGTTTCTGTAAAATGGACAAGAGGTGCTTTCGAATCCAAACTTACCTTCGGTAACTTTTCCAATTCAGGATCGAGACCAATACAAAGAAGAGATTTTAAGGTATCTCGTCTGAATTCGAATTTTTGAATGAAGTTGGATTTGAAATTCACTTAGGTTCCTTAAATTGGATCTTCTGTTTTCTTTTTTCTAATTCGCTATCGATATCTCGTTTTTTATAGCGACCATATATATGTCCAGGGATCACAGTGAGTGCAGTGATCGGATTTGCCACGACATCACCAATTGCACCTCCCACATAAGTAGAGTAAGCTGGAGTAAGTAACTCATAAGAGGACTCTAATTGTTCTTTATCATTTTTTTCCGCAAAATAATTGAGAGCGTCATCAGAAGCCCTCGCTTCATGATACAAAGAACCAACCACTGGGATGGCATACATAGTAGCATAAAGAGTTCTTTTTTCTCTTTGTGCAAAATCCTTGGCATGACCCCCTTCATGAATCACGACCGCTGGTAAATCAGAGTACACATTGATCGTGTTGGTAAAAGAATTGTAATGGTCTCCTCCAACGGTTCCTGCAAGCAGACGGCCAGGTAGAAAGGTATAAGCAAGTAGAGAAATAGATCCAAAAAAGTAACGAATGACCGGATTGATATTTTTATTTTTAGGGAGTCGTTTCCATTCCGAAAGTGGTGCGTATTGGTTGAAACGAACTTTCACATCCCGTAAATTATTTTCTTTGATATAACGAATCAAATACTCTTTTGTTTCTTTTGAAATGTGATGGTTGTCTGCTTTTAGATTCCAAAGAACCAACTTGGAAGGAAGAGAAAAAATCCAATTCCCCGTTTGGTCTAAAATCCAAACTGGTTCCCCTTCTTCAAATTGTGGATCATCTTCGGTAAATTCGGGACTAGGAAGGTATGGATTTCCATAATTGTATGGTTTTTCCAATGAATAACAATTTGTGAAACAAAAACTAAGGCCAAGGATTAATACAAAGGAAAAAAATTTCATAAACTTTCCATGATTTCCTTGAGTTTGGGGTCAACTGGTTCTTGTTTTGCTGGCGTTTTTTTCTGTTTTACCGGCGGTGGTTCCGGTTCTGAAAATTTATCCACAGGAGAACTACCGTTATAACTAGAAAGAATTTCCAAACGAGTAAAAAACTCTGTTAAAGAATTTCTACCCAATTGGTTCAATTGGTCTTCCCTGTTCCCACGAAATCCATTATAAGGAACATACCAAACCAAAGGAACAAGGGTCAGAATACTTCCCGTCAAATAACAATTCGTAACATGAGAGTCAATTTCATCATAATAAGAAAACTCTTCTTCTGATTGGCCTTGGATTTGTATCCTCGCTTTCATCCGCACAAAGGTTAGATTCTTTGAACACCTGTCCAAAGAAACCAATTGGTATTCATCGATCAAAATTTTTCCACCGCGACCAATTAACAAAGGAAAACGATCCCCTCGGATAGAAAGTTCTTTTCGAATCAAATAAGACAAAGGGCCGTATTCATTCGGGAGTGCTTCTGGATCTGCAAAATACCCATCGTAAACACCCATCTTCATTCGGTTTTCTTCTTTGACTTTGACCTCTATATGATCCATTTTTTTGACAAACTCAAAAGAGGACTCTTTTGGGAACGGTCTATACACTCGGAGAGAAACCCCACATCCCCATACAAAAAGAGAAATCAAAGTGGGAATGATCAAATGAAACCTTAGTTTAAAAAACATAAGTGTACCCAAAGTATAAATTCGAAATGGCATAAACTCGCGCAGAACGATTATCAAGTCCATCCGATTCATAAAAAGCTGAACTTAAATAATAATCCCTCACACCAGAAACAAAAGAATCTTCATTCAAAGCACGAATTCCTGGAGCGGATGATTCGTTGGCCCTCCAAACGTATTGCACCATATGTAATCCTAAATGAAACTTATGGTGTTGCCAAGGTTGCCAATTGGCCTGGGCTAAAAGATCCAATCCAACAATGGAAGTCTCTAGTGGTTTCTCAGAGAACAACGAATATGCTTCGTTACCGGCAACAGCACCTTCTCCAAACCGAATGGCACCCCCACTTCCGGTCATTATATCCCTTCGATAATTTAAACGGCCCAGTGGAGTCACAAACATTTCCCCACCTAAATCATAAGAAACTCCGTCGCCAATTTTATGATAAAATCGAAACCCCGCACTTGGTGCTAAATACTGCATCGAATCTCGCATGACGCCCGTTTGGTTTAAAGATTGGGAAGCAAATACGGAATTTGTCTGAAAGGAACCAGTTCTGAGTCCGAAGTCCCAACTATAACCAGTGTTTCTGGAAGAATCTTCGTAGATTTTTACAACTAATTTATGTTCTGCGCTACGCAATCGATCGCTATGATAAGAGGAAAGTAAACCTTCCACGTACCCTAAGGAAAGATAATTGTTTGTTGTCTGGAATTGGAAGTATACATATTCCAATCCCCATTTTGCAGATTTATGTTTATAAGCCACTCTTGGAGAAAACGAACCAGAACCCTGGTTTTTTTCCCATTCATACGCATAAGGCAAAGATCGAATATTTTGATAACCAATCGACGAACGAGGGAAATACGGTGTGCCAGCCTGAAAGGCAACCCTTCCATTGTCATCTGCCCAAGTATCTCCCGGAGCAAAAAAACCACCTTGGCTCATCGCACGAATCCCCACTTCCCAAGTGCCCTGGTGGAACTCTAAAGAACCGTTATTCGTGGCAGGAACATTCGAAGTGATCGGATAAAGCGGCTCGCGGTTGCGGTCACGGAATTGGTCCTCACGGATTTTTTTTATCTGATGACGAAGTTCCGCTGCTTTTTTTGGATACCCGCGTGCCTCATAAGATTCCGCCTCTAATTCCAACTTTGTTGCTTTGGTTTCCCCAGCCAAAAGAGGATTAGGTCTTATGGCAAAGGATACTAAAATTAAAAAATAGAGAACTGGAATCCGTTTCACAAAGTTTTAACCTTTTCGTTTGATATAGGCTTTTGCAAACTCAGGAAGTACAAATGCTGCTTTGTGAATTTCTGGGCTATAGTATTTGAGTCCTTTAGGGACACGTTTCGGATCTGGTGTTACCGAATATGGATCAATCGCATTCGATAAAAAAGTAAACCCAATGATTCCAGAAGGATAAGTAGGAATGGTTGTATAATAATAACCATACTCAGGAAAAATTTTAGGAATAAAATCAAAAAGTGATGAGATCACATCTCCATGATACCAAAAAGATTCTGCTTGAGTTGCGATAATTCCCGTAGGTTTTAGTGCACTTGCCATATCTCTGAAAAACGGTTCTTTAAATAAAACTTCTGCAGGGCCCACAGGATCACTGGAATCCACAAGGATCACATCAAATCGACCTTTGTTGTCGCGTGCAAATTTTGCTCCGTCATCATAATGATGGATGACTTTGGGATCTTTCATTGCATCTGCACATTCAGGAAAGTATTTATAACTAATATCTACAACTGCTTTGTCAATCTCGCATAACACAACTTCTTTGACTGACGGGTGTTTTAAAACTTCGCGGACAGTTCCCCCATCCCCACCACCAATGACCAAAACTGATTCTGGATTGGGATGACTCATCATCGGGATATGGGCAATCATTTCATGATAAGAATGTTCATCTTTGTTAGTAACCATCGTTACACCATCAAGTGTAAACATTCGGCCAAAGGATTGTGTTTCAAAAATATCGATTTTTTGGAACGGAGATTGTAGGCTTTCGATTGTTTTTGTTACCCGGTAACTCACAGCGCGGCCTTTTTCTAATTCCAATTTTTCGGTATACCAAATCTCCATTAATTTCTCCTAAGGTTTCTCTCTTTAAACCAGATTTGATTTGTGAATAAGAAGGTGTAGTTTTTTTTAAAGTTTCTTTGTTTGTTGGCAATTAAAAATTCAACTTGGCGGGAACTGGGTGTTTCGGTTCCATTGCCTTGTATGCAGAAATATTCCCGTGTTTTTTACCTGCTTGGTTTTTTATCCATGCCTCTTTTCATTTTGTTGCTCGTTTTCGGTTATGTCAAAATCAACGAAATGGCAAGTGAAGAAATCCACTGGGGTCACAACAAATCCTTTGCCTTTGGCCAAGCCTCTCGCGAAGGAAAACTCATCCTGCTTTCCATCACCAAATCTCGTTGTGAGATGTTACAAGGATTGGAATGTGGAGAAGGCAAACCAGACCTCGGAGCCTATGTTTTGCTGAACTACACCCCCCGCGACCAAGAGTTCCAAACCTTGATTTTGGATGACCGGTTTGTTTCCTTAAAAACAGATCCCATCCCCCAATACTTTTTACTCAATTCTTCCGGGGAAATCCGCCATATGTCTGCACAACTTCCCAGCGTAGAAGAAATGCAAAAACTCCCTAAAAAAGAATGATCTTTTTTAAATCCTAACTAAAATACTCTTGCAAGTTCCTTTCTTTTCTATACCCTATGGGGTATGCACCTTGCGGAGGATTTATGTTAGGACTCACTGTTCACAGAAAAAAAAATTTTGAAGAGACCATCACCGACACAACCGAAGCCCTAAAAAAAGAAGGATTTGGGGTTCTTACCACCATCGACGTCAAAAACACCCTCAAAGAAAAGATTGGAGTTGATTTCAAACGTTACACGATCCTTGGAGCATGTAACCCAGGTTTTGCGCACAAAGCCCTGCAAACCGCTGACGAAATTGGACTACTACTCCCCTGCAATGTGGTTGTCACCGAAGAAAAAAACGGGGAAACCAAAGTCTCCATCTTTGACCCAATGACCATGACAAAACTCGTCCAGAACCCAGAGTTAGAAAAAATTGCGAAAGAAGTACAAGAAAAACTAATCCAAGTCATCCACCACTTACACGAATGAATTAGATTTTTTTTAAAAAACAGTGGGCGCCTCGCCAATGGATTTTTGTTTCCACATTCTATCCATTAGGCGACCCCGCTTTCCGCTCCAATCTTTCTGGAAGGATTTTTGATATCCAATATGATTCTCCAACCAGAAAGGATTTCCGCTATAATCGGTGGCGCTTTGATCACATTAAGTTCTGTTACAAATAATTCTTAGTATGAATTGGATTCCTTCTCCTTCCCTATTTCTGACGGCGATGAACCTGTATCACTAGAATCAGATAAAGAAAATTGATAGATATCTTTCATTATTTTTAACCGATTTTCTATTGTTAGGTCACAAACTTTCATCTTAAAAAACAAATTAGGTTCATCAAACCGGTATATACTTTCCCACTTGGTTTCGTAAATTCTCTCCCATTGTGTTTGGTATTTCTCCGACTGATAGAGAAGGTATAAAAGACAATGCTCCTCTTTCCCAATTGGATAGTTTAAATACAAACTACCCAATGATTTTTTCGGAACTACTTGAGAACTAATGGAAATACCAAAAAGAGAAAACTCTCTTTTGATACTTTCTTCACCGATCCAAACTTGGTTCCTTCCCCATCCATAAATCAAAGTGATGTAGAGAATAAAACTAGAGAAAAAAATAAAAACAATCCCCCAAAGAATCTGCGAGAAGGAAGGAAACTTCTTTGCTGGTGCTAATCTTAAAAAATAATACACCAAACAAATCCCATAAAGAAATATAATTCCAGATCCAAAAAGATAAAGAAAACTCGGAACAGGCATCCAGTCCCATTCGGATTGGATTTTCCTTCCCGAACTTCTAAGATTGAACTCACTTAATTTTGATGGTTCCTGCTGTATTTTTTTTGGGATTTCAGAAATAGATCTGATGATAGGAAGATTCATTAACGTAACCAGAGCTTTCAATTTTTGATTTTGACTCATCGAATCTAACGATCCAAGCTCTAACTCAAAACCATAGGAAGTGATTAAACTGATATGTTTGGTTTCGGAATCAGATTTTGATTGGGTGTCATCTTCTTCTGCAACAAAAGCAGAGTTTGGGAGTAGAATTAAAAACTGAAATTCGGAAAAAGGGATTTTGAAATTCGTAGATTCTTTTGTGATCGAAACTTCTTTAGAAACCCCATCCAAAAAAATAGAAGTTTTTTCCGTTCCGAGCGGCGTGAGTAAACCCACAGTAAACCAAAAGATCCCACTCACAAACATAATAAAAGGATGATTGAATGTAGGATCCTCCACAGGTTTTTTTCCAAGAAGGCCAGGAAGACTGAAAAGTACAAATATAGACCCAACCAAAAGAAGAAGGATTTTGATCGCAATGAAGGCAAAAGAAACGCCCCCTGCCTCAATCTGAATCCCGTTGTTTAGAATGGCAAAATCCATACTTTATTATCTGTTATGCGAATACATACAAGCGTCGATTCCTCTCGAAGGATTTTCGATCACTTACAAAATGCCGGTGGGTTTTGTTTTGGATTTTTAATCCGAGTATAACAAATTGTCGATCCTTCGGTAGTCATCCCAAAAAGATTCAATGTTCCGCCTACAGGATACTGCGCTTTGGATGCAGGACCTTCTTTCCAATCAATGTTATAATTTCCTTCGTTTTGTTTGATGAGTATCCCCTTCACAACAGAACTTGTTTTTTTATAACAAGATTTAATATCCCGGTTGTTGTTAATGATAAGCCAAGCACTAGGATTTGGCGCCGGATCAGTTACACAATTGGATGTAAGAACCCAAGTTCCTTCCAGAAGGGTTTTATCATCAATTGCGCCCGTTTTATCCCCCGACTGACAGTAAAATACAGAGGCAGAAACTGCCATTGCAATGATTAAACTAATTTTTTTCATCACGAACTCCTAGTGTCGAAATAAGATATTTCTACAAGAGGATAGTAAAGACTAGAAAAAGAAAATTCTGTCAAACTTTATTGTACGGGTTTAAATTTAATTCGGAATTGGGAACGGGCCCGAAGAATGATGTTCATGATACAAATTTGAATCACACAAAACAAAGGTAATTCGTCACCTAACTGTTTTCTTACACCAAAGAATATTTTTTTAGTGGGTGCTGTTTTTCGTGGAAATATACAAAAACATCTTTTATATTGTTTTCTTAACTGATACAAATTATAATCATCAGACAAAATCATTTTCGATATGAACTCAAACAAATTTAAAAAACTGATACTTTTTATTTTTTTCTGCTTAATTTCGAAAGGTATATCCGCAGAAGACAATGAACGGAAAAAAACACAAATCCTCTTTACTCCTTGGATCATTCAATCGGATAACGGATACCAACATAGAAAAACTCCAAGTTCATTCAACCTACAGATTCTTTATTCGCCATTTAAAAATATTTATTTAGGAATGATATATGGGATTGGGAGAGGTAAAGAAGAGTCTTATGGGCAGTACTATTCCAACCCCAATAGGGCCAATGCCATTTACGAATTTTCGCGAACCAAACAGGGTGAGACTTTTGCCTTCAACATCCAATACTATCTAACAACTTCCATCTTTGCTAGTGTGAATTTAGGTTTAGAAAAAGGATTCACAGTAAAAAGAGAAAATTATACCAACTATTCTCAGAATCATATCAATTTTGAACCTTATACACACACCACTTCCTTCTCTGACAGAGTTTTTAGTTCGATTGGACTCGGTTACAAAACAGAAATTTGGAACCACTTTTTATTCGCTTTGGAACTTCAATGTGGATACATTGAAGCGGGAAAAATAAACCACAATATTTTGTTTAATCCGAATTACTACGAAGGATCGTTACCCAAACAATACCAAGATTTCATCTTAAGTCAGAGTTTAAACTATTCGTATCCTCAAAATACAACTTTTACGCAAGTCTTGATTTCTGCTGGACTGACATTCTAATTTGATCATTCAATGGCTGTGTAAACCTAGGGCAGAAAAACAGATCTTTACCCTATATAAAACCAATTCTTAAACTTTTTGAACCAGGAGAATCAAATGAGAAAATTAATTATGTGGAACGTGATCACCATAGATGGATATTTTGAAGGTGAAAAAAGTTGGGATCTTAGTTTTCACGGACAAGTTTACGGAAAAGAACTGGAAGAATTCAGCCTCGTCCAATTGAACGGAGCCGACTGCCTCGTGTTTGGTGCCACTACATACAAAGGTATGGCTGATTATTGGACAAATGCAAACGAAGACGAAGGAGAAGTTGCCAAGTATATGAATAGAATCCAAAAACTTGTCTGTTCCCGAACTCTCCAAACGGCAAACTGGAACCATTCAGTGATTGTCAAAGATGCTGTCTCTGAAATTCAGAAAAGAAAACAAGAAGGCAATGGAGATATGTTTGTATTCGGCAGTGGGAACCTTTCGGAAGCCCTACTCAAAGCAAATCTATTTGATGAAATTCGTTTGTGTGTAGCTCCCGTATTTTTAGGGAAGGGAAAACTTCTATTCCCAAAAGGAATCCCAGAGAAGAATTTAAATCTCATCGAAACTCGAGCGCTCACCACAGGCGGAGTCATCCTTCGGTATGGATTTCAAAATTAGGGATATGAAATCCATCCTCTCACTCCTTACATTGGTTTCCTCTTTATTCCTATCCTCTAATTGCATTGATGAAGAAAGGGAAAGTCGTAAAAGAGGTCAAAATCTATTCATCGGTTCTCTTGTGATGGCCGGGTTTTTCAAACCTAACTATTGTTCTGCTCCAGAGATCCTTCTGGAAGAAGGTAAGGTTTACAATATCACCTTAGAACCGGGGAAAAGATTTTGGTTCGACTATGCAATTAGATCAACTTTATCGAAACGTAAATTCAGGTACCACTCTTGCTTACCATTCTAAATCCTGCTCAATCATAGCTGACCAAAGCGAAGCAACGCCAAATTCCTCTCTCCCGACAGAAATCATCTACGAACACGAATCCTTCCGTTCAAAATCAATCAGTGAACTAAGCTTCTATTTAGTGTTTAAGGCAGGAAATCCAAATGTATCAATACGTTTTGAGTTATTTTAATATCGAACGAGTATCAAACCAGACAATGTAGCTTCCGGGCGCCTCGCCAATGGGTACCTGTTCTCATATATTTTTCATTAGGCGATCCCGCTGTCCGCTCCAATCTTTCTCTTTGCGAAAGGATTTCCGCTACCATCGGTGGCGTGGGGAATTGATTATGGACTCGATTAATCTTAAATTTTAATTACTAGCACTCATTGAATTAACTTGACGTATTCCAAAATTCTACCAAAATCTAGTTGTGGTAGATTATAGGAAATATATTTCTTTTGATAACGAAGTGCGAGGAGGCAAACCTTGTATTCGCGGGATGAGAATTACCGTTTATGACATTCTAGAATATCTAGCCTCTGGTATGGAATACCATGAAATACTACAAGAGTTTCCCTACCTCACCAAAGAAGATATATTAGCTAGTTTAGCCTTTGCTGCTGATCAGAATAAATCAATTCTAGTAGCATAATGCTTTTATTCGATGCAAACCTTTCACCAAATTTAATTGCACATTTAGCTGACATTTTTCCAAATTCGGAACATGTTTTTTCACTTGGGATAGAATCTTCCGATGAAGTCATCTGGAAAATAGCGTTTGAAAAAAATCTAATCATTGTAACCAAAGATAATGATTTTCATAAAATTTTAGACAAAAAGGGATTCCCGCCAAAAATCATACAAATAAAAAGAGGGAATTGCAATACTTCTTCCATCGTTTCGTTACTAAAAGAAAACAGTTCTACGATCAAAGCATTTACTAAAAATCCAGAAGCAGGAATTCTATTTTTAGTCTAAAGGTATCGACTACTCCTCCCCCTTTCCACTCTCCGCTTGTTTCCGAAACACTTCCAAAATCGCACAAAACAAAATCACTCCGCCACCTAACCAAAGTCTATCGGGTGGCACTTCACCTAAAAAATACCAGGCCGCCAAACTTCCGTAAATCGGACTGAGAGTAGACAAAGTTCCCGCCGTGGTCACAGACAAATTCGATAAACTGCGAATCCAAATGGTATGAGCAAGCGAAGTAAACACACCGGCAAGAACCACTTGGAATACCAGGTATTTGGGTTCGGCGAGCATCACAAAGAGGCCATCGGCAAAGGGTAGGAGGACAATGCTTGTGGCAATCAGTTGGGTGAAAAGGATCTGCGCACTCGGATAATGGACATGCATTTCTTTGGTGAGTAGATTCCGAATGGCATAAAGAACTGCTGAGACCACACCCCAAACCACTCCTTGGAACATTTGGTTGTCCCAAGAGAGGTCAGGCACAATGAGAAAAAGTCCAAAAAAAGAAAAGAGGGCCAGAAAGAAAGCAAACGGTTCCGGCCTTTTCCCACCAAACATTGGTTCTAAGATCGCAGAAAATACGGGATAGGTGAAAAGTGACAACATCCCGACAGCCACAGTCGAAACTTGGATGGAATGAAAATACGTGACCCAGTGCAGGGCAAATAAAATTCCAATTCCAAACACAAAGGCAAAGTCTTTAAAACTCCGGTAAGATACCGACTTACCACGAAGCCAAAAGAAAAGACCAAGTAAGATAACGGAAAACAAAGCGCGACCAGAAATGATCGTAACTGCGGGGAAAGGAAGGAGTTTGGCAAACAAAGTGACGTTCCCCATAATGAGGATCGTCAAATTGAGTTCCAATACAGATCGTAGAAACGAAGGAGAAGAAGACTTCACTTCTTACTTAAGATTCTACCCCCAGAAATTTGGCGATGGATTTTCTGTCTTTTTCCAAACTATGTTTGTGAATTTCTTCAATGGCTTTTTCCACAATGGGAGAAACAAAAAGAAGACTAGAAACCACATCTACATCATAAGAACGTTTGGATTCTGAACCATCCGCTTCATATTTACTTTTTCCTTTGATCACAAATACATTGTCCTTCCCTGGCGGGGAAATTTTGAATTCGTGGGTGTTGGTAGTAATGTCAAAAGTAGATTCTTCCAAAAGGGAAAGGTCGTTCAGCGCAGCCGAAAGTACAGCAGGCATTGATCCTTCCAAACTTACCTTTCGTTTTTGGCGGATGGTATTCCCCTCTTTTGTTTCTTCTAGTAGAGTAACATTTTTTAAATCAGGGAACTGATCCAAATGTTTGTATCTCTCCTCTCTTGCATGAAGGAGTTTATCAAGGGAAACGGGGAATGTATGTGTTACTTGGTATTTCACTATTTTTTCTTACCTTTTTTCTTAGCAGGTTTAGATTTTTTTGCCGCTTTTTTGACGGCTTTTTTCACTGCCTTTTTAACTGCTTTCTTCGCCGACTTCTTGTTTGCTGGTTTAGAAGTTTTTTTAGGAGAAGGTTTTGCCTTTGCTGTTTTTGGTTTTGGTGCCGGTTTGGACACTTTTGGTTTTGATGATGATTTTGTAGAACGATTCACTTGTTCCATCAGTTCCTCATCTTCCCAATAAAAAACTTGGTCGGCCGGTGTGGACTGTTCCATTGCCAAGGCTTGTGCCTCAAGAAGTGAGTTATTGGACTCGTTAAAGTTTGCTAACTTTTGAAATAACAAATTGATTTTTGGATCTTGGAATTTGTTACGAATGGTTGCATAAAAATTACGAGCATCTTCCCCTTCTCGGATGGCAAGTTCCAATGCTTTTCTTTCATCTGCTTTGACTTCTTCGTTTTTGTTTCGATCCAAACGATCCATGACCTTTTGGATGGTCGATGAATGGAACTTCTCAATTTCGGAAAGTTGTTTTAGGTTGGGGAGTTCTTTCCCTTCTGCACCTTTATAAATTTCTTTGATGAATTTAATGTGCTCATCACCATCTAACGCAAGTTGGCTGAACAATTCTCTGATTTGACCTTCAGGTAGACTTTCTGAGAGTTTAAGATAAAAGTTAAAACATTGAACCTCATGTTCAATGGCAGCGGCAACTGCTTCGATAAAGGATGTTTTTTTTAGTGATTTCATAATCCCATTCCCTGGTTATTCAAAACCATAGATACGATACTCGCGACTTATAAGTGAATCAAGTATTTTTCACTGAACGAACATCCAACTCTTCCAACTTTGTGGCAGAGTAAATGAGCACTTGGGCAATATAATAGGTGATCATAATTCCCATGGAAGCCGTGAATCTGTCCATTTCCGGTTTTAGAAACATAGAATATGCGATTAAAGAATCGGAAAGAATAAAGACCAATGCACCGAGAAGGCCAAGATAAAATGGTTTGGACACAGAATTTCTGGCAGCCGCTCGCCAACCCATGAGACAAATCGCAGAAATATAAACTCCTACCGGAATGAGAAGTGATCCAAGTTTAGGTACCAAAACCAAAAAGAAGGAACTACCAAAAAGTAAAAACGGCACCGCTAGGATGGGTTTGATTTTGGAATCCAAAGTGAAGGCATAGGAATAAATCAATTGTGCAATCAGAAAGGAACCAAGTCCAAACACAAAAAATCCTTCTTTGGGGAGAGCAAGAAAACTATCACCAAAAAGAGAAAACACAAGACCCACAGCCACCAATTTCCCACGTTTTTCCAAACTCGGGAAGTAACGAAACAACGCTACGATGAGAATGAGGATCGGGATGATTTTTGATGGGAGATAAAAAACATCCTGTTTTGTGATCGTAGCGATCGCAAAAAGATGCACAATAGAATAGAGAACAAACAAAACAATTTCTTTAGCCATATTTCTTACTTTACAGGGAGATCATTCTCGAGATTTCATCAGATGAAAGCCCGAGTGATCAGCCTATGAAACAAACACGACCCTTGTCCATCCTTTTCTTAATCTGTCTCTTATGGAGCCAAAGTTTGTCCGCAAGAGAAGTCCCCTCTGGTGGCGAAATGTTAATTGATTTGATAGTGGCAAGGCCCATGGGCCTCGCTGGTACCGTTCTCGGAACCGCCGCATTCATCGTTGCTACCCCTTTCACACTGCTATCAGGAACATTTATACAATCAGGGAAACGTCTAGTCGTTTATCCGGCAAAATTCACCTTCACACGTGCGTTAGGTGACTTTCCTGGATACATGGAAGATTACCAAATCGTAGAGGAATAAATTGAACGAATTTTTATTTTCAGACTTCGCTGAAGTTTCCACTGAGGATTGGAAAAACCAAATCCTCAAAGACCTAAAAGGGAACCCTTGGGACAAAGTCACTTGGGAAACAGAAGAAGGTTTCAAAATCGAACCCTTCTACCGCAAAGAAGATATCACTGACCTCCCCCGAGTTTACAAACGAACCAATGGTTGGTTGGTCACAGAAACCGTAACTTCCGAATCCGAACTTTCTGATCTTTCCAAAAAAGGGGCCGATGCTGTGGTTCTTGTGGGGAATGGGCAAACTGGAAAACCATCCGGATTAAAAATCACTTCCTCTGGAGATTTAGAAAGATTGGCGGGCCTTACGGGGAATCTCCCTCTCGTCGTTTCTCTCGGGAACCAAACTGCCAGTTTTTCCGACTCTCTGAAAAAACTCACACTTTCGCATAACATCGTACTCGGTGACTTTGACCCTTACGGCTCTGCTCTAAAAGATGGGGAACTAGGAATCGAAGAAAACACAATTGGTAAAACTTTCTCTTCGCTTGCGGGAACCAAAGGGTTTGCCGGTGTTGGAATCCATAGTTACTTTTTGCGTGATGCCGGTGCCTCTATTGGCCAAGAACTAACTTATTCTCTTTCTTGGGGTGTAGATTACTTAAACCGCCATCTTGATGCCGGTGTCGGAATCGAAGATGCTGCCGCAAACATTTGGTTTTGGATGGGAATTGGTTCCGACTACTTCACGGAAATTGCAAAATTTCGTGCATTCCGTATCCTCTGGACAGAAATCTTAAATGCTTACAAACCAGGACTTGGAGAATCACTCCCAGCACTCATCGTAGCAAGGACATCCAATTTCCAATTCACGGCTTACGACCCTTATGTGAATATGTTACGAGGAACCACTGCGGCGATGTCTGCGGTGATGGGTGGAGCTGATTTTGTTTCTGTATTGCCGTTTGATTCCGAATACTCCGCACAACAAGAGTTAGGCAAACGAATCGCTAGAAATTCACAACTCCTTCTTCGTTATGAGTCATACCTTGATAAGGTGGAAGACCCAGCAGCCGGATCTTATTATTTAGAAGTCCTCACTAAAAAATTAGCGGAATCTGCCTGGGCAAAATTCCAGGGCCTGGAGAAAGATGGTGGTTTTGGAGAGGCCTTAAAAAAAGGTTCCATCCAAAAAGACATCAGTGATCGGGCTGACAAAAAAAGAAACTCTCTCGCTACGAAAAAAGAAATTTTACTCGGAACAAACCAATACCCTCTCCCTTCCGAAAGACATCCCGAACTAAAAACTTCCTTGGAAGAAACAAACGGCCAAATCAATCCGAAAAAACAAACAACCTATGCTTCTCTAGTCTCAGTTCGTCTTTCTTACGAATTTGACAAATGGAGAAATCTTACAGATGCCCATGTGGCAGCAGGTAAAAAACTTCCTAAAATATTTTTACTCACCATTGGCGATCTAACCATGCGAAAAGCTCGCGCTGGTTTTAGTTCCAATTTCCTCGGTTGCCTTGGGTATGAAATTGTTGACAACTTAGGAATTGTTTCTGTCAAAGAAGGAGTTGCGAAGGCAAAAGAACAGGGATGCGAAATCGTTGTCCTTTGTTCGTCTGACGAAGAGTATGCGACCTACCTTCCTGAATTTGTCTCGGAAATGAAATCCCAACTCGCCAATTCTTGGAAACTACTTGCAGGATATCCAAAAGATCTCATCTCCCAAGCGGAATCACTCGGAATCGACGACTTCATCCATATGAAACGAAACATCGTGGAATTTATGGAAAAAGCCCAAACCAAATGGATCGGGAAATAAAATGAACAAACCTAATTTTGCAAATACCCCTCTTTCTTTCAGTTCAGGGAAACCAGATCCAAAATCCATTTCCCTTTGGCAAACGGCAGAAGGCATTTCCATACAGTCTCGTTATGCGAAGGCTGATTTGGAAGGGATGGAACATCTAAATTATGCTGCAGGGATTCCTCCTTACCTACGTGGCCCTTATTCCACGATGTATGTGAACAAACCTTGGACTGTGCGCCAATATGCAGGGTTCTCCACTGCCGAAGAATCCAATGCCTTTTATCGTAGAAACTTAGCTGCCGGGCAGAAAGGACTATCTGTTGCCTTTGACCTTGCCACCCACCGTGGTTACGACTCTGACCATGACCGTGTGGTAGGCGACGTGGGGAAAGCCGGTGTGGCCATCGATTCGGTTCTCGATATGAAAATCCTCTTCGACCAAATCCCTCTGGACCAAATGTCTGTTTCCATGACCATGAATGGAGCGGTGATTCCAGTGCTTGCCTTCTACATTGTGGCGGCAGAAGAACAAGGAGTTTCCAAAGACAAACTTTCCGGTACCATCCAAAATGATATTTTGAAAGAGTTTATGGTGCGGAATACTTACATTTACCCACCCAAACATTCCATGAAAATCATTGCTGATATCTTTGGTTATACTTCCAAGTACATGCCTAAGTTTAACTCCATTTCCATTTCTGGATACCATATGCAAGAAGCGGGTGCCACTGCTGATTTGGAACTTGCTTACACACTTGCTGATGGATGGGAATACATCAAAACAGGAATTGCTTCTGGGCTTTCCGTGGATGAGTTTGCTCCTCGCCTATCTTTTTTCTGGGCGATTGGAATGAATCATTTTATGGAGATCGCAAAGATGCGGGCGGGAAGGCTTCTTTGGGCAAAGATCGTCAACCAGTTCCAACCCAAATCCACAAAGTCATTGGCTCTACGAACTCACTGCCAAACATCGGGTTGGTCTCTCACCGAACAAGACCCTTTCAACAACGTAGGAAGGACTTGTATCGAAGCAATGGCCGCAGCCCTAGGCCATACGCAGTCCTTACATACAAATGCCCTGGATGAAGCCATTGCCCTACCTACTGACTTCTCAGCAAGGATTGCACGAAATACACAGATTTATCTCCAAGAAGAAACCAATATCCACCGAGTCATCGACCCTTGGGGTGGTTCTTTCTATGTAGAAAAACTCACAAATGATTTAGTCCAAAAAGCTTGGGCCCTCATCACCGAAGTACAAAAGCTAGGTGGAATGGCAGAAGCCATCGAAACAGGAATTCCTAAGATGCGAATCGAAGAAGCATCTGCCAGAAAACAAGCCCGTATCGATTCTGGAAAGGATGTGATTGTGGGAGTGAACCGGTTCCGTTTGGATAAGGAAGCTCCTCTTGATATTTTAGACATTGATAATACTGCGGTTCGTATTGCCCAAATCAAACGTTTGGAACAAATGAAAAAAGATCGGGATAGTTCTGCCGTAGAAGCTGCGTTAAACGCAATTACCAAATGTGCAGAAACCGGTGAAGGGAACCTTCTCGAACTCGCAGTGGATGCTGCACGAAAGAGAGCCTCTCTCGGTGAAATTTCTTATGCCATGGAAAAAGTATTTGGGAGGTACAAAGCTGTGATTCGTTCTATCTCTGGAGTGTATTCCTCTGAAATTTCCGAAGACAAAGGGTATATCGAAGCAAGAGACCTTGCGGATGAATTTGCAAAATTAGAAGGCCGCCGTCCACGGATCATGGTTGCCAAAATGGGACAAGATGGCCACGACCGTGGTGCCAAAGTGATCTCCACTAGTTTTGCGGATATGGGCTTTGACGTTGATATCGGGCCTTTATTCCAAACACCTGCTGAAGTCGCCAAACAAGTGGTAGAGAATGATTGTCATATTTTGGGAGTATCATCTCTTGCTGCCGGTCACAAAACTCTAGTCCCACAAGTGATTGAAGAGTTAAAAAAACTCGGAGCAGAAGATGTACTCGTGGTTGTGGGTGGGGTGATTCCTGCGCAGGATTATGACTTCCTCTACAAATCGGGTGCTACAGCGATTTTTGGACCAGGGACTGTGATTTCAGAAGCTGCCAAACAAATTCTGAACATCCTTCTCGGCGAAAGAAGAGCCGCTTAAATTCCAAACAATACAGGACTGGGAAACCGTTCCACCAAACACCGATTTGTCTAAACAACAATCGGTGTTTTTTCGGATGATACACCAATAGAAATTCAAACGATATGGAAACACCGAACGAGGACATTGGCAAAAAGGAAAAGGGTGCAGAAGGTGCGAATCCAAAATCGGCACTTTCCGTAAACCCAGGTGTCGCCGATGCCCCTGCGATTTCTCCTTACATTCGTGACCAAAGAAAAACCCTAAGCCGTAAGGAAATCTCAGCGGAAGAACTAGCAGCCGGCATTCTTTCGGGAAACCGCACCCACCTCTCCAAAGCCATCACACTTGTGGAAAGTAATTTAGAACTCCATAATGACAAAGCGCAGGCCGTCCTAGAGCTTGTGATGCCAAAGATGGGAAATTCCATCCGCATCGGAATTACAGGTGTTCCTGGTGTTGGTAAGTCTACCTTTATCGAAAGTTTTGGAAGTTACCTTCTGGAACAAAATCACAAACTCGCTGTCCTTGCCATTGATCCCAGTAGCCAAAGAACCAAAGGTTCTATCCTTGGTGACAAAACAAGGATGGAAATTCTTTCCAAATCAGAAAATGCATTCATTCGTCCATCACCTAGCAGTGGTTCTTTGGGAGGAGTTGCTAGAAAAACCCGCGAATCCATGTATCTCTGTGAAGCAGCCGGATTTGATACTATCATCATCGAAACTGTGGGTGTCGGACAATCCGAAACCCAAGTCCATTCCATGGTGGACTTTTTTTTACTACTGATGCTTGCCGGCGCGGGAGATGAACTCCAAGGGATCAAACGTGGGATTATGGAAATGGCGGATCTCATTGCCATCAATAAGGCAGATGGACAAAATGAACCTTTTGCGATGCGTGCGCGGGTTGAATACGAATCGGCCTTACATCTTTTTCCTGCACCTGAATCCAAATGGACACCTAGGGCCACCACTTGCAGTGGGATCGGTGGAAAAGGAATCGATGAAATTTGGAAGTTGGTTTTAGATTATATTTCTACCACAAAATCAAACGGACATTATGCGAAGAATAGAGAGAACCAAACCCGTATGTGGTTTGAAGAAACTCTTAGAGAAGTGGTACTAGAACAATTTTTTATGCGTCCAGGCAAAAAAGAATCCATCATGGAATCGGAAAAAAAGCTGATGGCGGGCCAATCCACTCTCTTAAAAGAAATCAAACATCTAACAGGCAAATAAAAAAACACCACCGAGGGGTCACTCACGATGGCGCTTGCACGGGCAAATAGATTGTCAAATGGAAATCGTTCGCTAGTACCAATCAAAGAATAGGAAAGACTGGTATCCAAAGATATATTCTAGCGGGGCTTTAGGGAATTGTCTATCTACCAAATGGTATAAAAAATTACAAAATCCAATTCATCAGAAACACGAGAGCAAAGTACACACCGAACCATAGTACAAACCTGAGTTTGACCCAAAAGATAGAGATCCAATCAACGGACTCAGTTCGCGTTTGTATGTATTTGGGTGAGTCGATCCTAGTATGATATCTGAAATCCTAGGGTTTGTCCATTTACCAGATGGTATAATTGTGCGAAACAAACCTTTCAAAAAATTCCGAATTGGCGGGCTTTTTTCACCATCTGCACTCTGGTGTTGACTTGGAGTTTTTTATAGATCGTTTTGATCTGTTGGCGCACCGTACCCACGGTAGTTCCAAAAAGAGAGGCAATTTGGTAGGGACTATCCCCTTCTACGATCAGTTCTAAGATTTGTCTTTCTCTGGGAGTGAGAACTTCAACACCAACACTAGAAGGATCAGATAAAACTTGGGGTTTACGAAAACTTAACAACACTTTTGCGGCGATAGAAGGTGAGATCACACTCCCCCCATCAAGTATAGTTTGGATGGTATCATGCAGGGAGTCTAATTCTGATTTCCAAATATAACCGGAAGCCCCATTCCTAAGGGCAGAAAAGATAGCGTCATCTGTTTGTAAGGAAGAAATCACAAGGCTCTTTCTAGACTCAGTTGTATGATAGGTTTTGAGGACATCGATCCCACTCATCCCAGGAAGGCCAATGTCTAAAATCAGAAGGTCCCATTCTTTGGGCGTATCCTCTGCCCAAAACGCTTCAGCGGAATTCCAAGTTTTTAACTGGAGAGATGGATTCTCTTCTAAGACACCACAGAGAGAATGTAAAAAATCCACATTGTCTTCGATGATACCAATGGAAATGGTTTTCATAAATCAAAAACTCCTAGGGGAAGTTTCATATCTATTTGATAGGGGAATTCTGTGATTTTGATTTCCCCACCCAAAGTTTTGATTCGTTGGTATAATCCGCGTTCGCCGATTCCAAGGATAAAAACGTTTTCCTCTTGTTGGTTTTGAGTTTTAGATTTTTTTTCTGGGTTCTCTATGCCCTTTGGTTCTGTAAAAAATCGAAATTGTAAATGATCCAACATACGTTCGATCTTCCAAGTGGAGATCCCTTCTCCATACCGTAAGTCATTCGTTGTAATCTCTTTAAAAATCTGAAGGATATGGTGTGCCATTTCTGGATCTTTAATTTTAATGATAGGATCTTCAGCGGAGCCTACCCACTCTAAGTTAACATTCCGACCTGCTAGTTTGTATCTTTTTTTAATGGATAATTTCAAACCGTCTAACAACGATTCCTGAAACAATTCTCTTTGGTCTTCTTCTTGGACTTGAGTCCGTAAAGATTGGAGTGCAGACTCAGATAGTTGTTTTAATTTCTGTAATTGGATTTCGGTGATTTCCTTTGGAGTTTTTTCAAGTTTTTGCGTTAGTATCACCAAATCTGTCAGTTGTGAACCCAAACTATCGTGGATGTCTTGGAAAAAAGTTCTTCGTTTTTCTTCTAACAACATCCCGCGATAAGCCGCAATGTATCTGGTTCGAAACCACCAATGGTTCAAAAAGAAAGCCACTAAAAACAAAGGGAAAATGGTCGACATCTCTCGCCATGTTTCGAGTGGAATCACCGTTTGGTTGGCAAAATAAACCCTGATGATGTATATCAAAAGAACCACTGACCATTCCAAAATGTACTGCCAAACAAGGCCTGGATAAAAGAAAGAAGAGGTAGCAAGTAAAGCTGTGATGGTTAACCAATTTCTGGGATCAAAATAAGGAATGGAAGGATCATGAAAACCTGTTTCAATCTCCACCAAAACCAAAAGGAAAAAAGTCAATCGGACAATGATAGGGGCAAATCCAAAGAACCTTCTAAAAAAAAAGGAAGTCGAAACTAGGATGACACTGAGAACAAGTTGGATAGCAGATAAAATACAATTGGTTTGGTCTGGGGCATTCCATTCCAAATACACACTTTGGATGTAAGCCAAACAATACGCAAACCCCAAGAAATAAAGTTTACTAATAATTTCTGAATAAACAGCGAGGAGAGAAATCGGTTCGAGAGGGATCCCACGAAAAAAACCAGATAACCTTTGAAACATATAAGTTCTACCAAATCACCAAACGTTTGCGGGAAGTAGAAAAATACAGATTATACTTCTAATCGACCAATATGTTCTAATAAAAGTTTTTCGTCATCGAGAAACAACTGATTGAATTCGAGTCCTACTTCGTAGAAGGCACCTTCTCCGAATTCTTCCAAACGAACCACCTTTGCTTTTGGGTACAAAACGTACTTAACATCAGGAAAACGTAATTCTAATTCCAATCTCGTGCCAAGAGGCATGGGTTCTTTCGTTCGGAATAAAAGTCCACCTTCAGAAATATCTTGAGATTCTCCTTCTCCCTTGTCTTTGGGTAAAAACTGTGCGGAGCCTGCTCCCGATTGGATCACTCGGTATGTGAGATGGACTTTTTCGGAGATTCGTTTGTAAATTCGGCGTTCGCTGGACATGTAAGCAAGAGAACACCGAATTCAAAGTTTGGGCAAGTTTAAATTTATGCCCTAGAATCAGTAAGTTTTGAGGTCAGCCCTCTAAATCCTCCGGCCGGATTTCATAATCAGGACGGAAAGCTCCCTCAATTTTTTCACGGAGGCGGTCAATGTATCCAAACACTGCTGGCACCACAATGAGCGTGATGAGAGTGGAAAGGACAAGTCCCCCAATGATCGCAATCCCCATGGCTGTTCTTGACTTAGAAGCCTCACCAATTCCGAGAGCAATTGGCAAAGTTCCTGCAATCATCGCAAGGGATGTCATTAGGATAGGACGGAGCCGTTTGGATCCAGCGTCAAAGATGGCTTCATCTCTTGTCATTCCATGTTCTTTCATGGCAAGCATAGCATGATCCACAAGTAGGATGGAGTTTTTGGCAACAAGTCCCATAAGTAGGATGAGTCCAATCATACTGAATAAATTCAACATCTCTCCAGTCATAGCAAGAGCAAAGAATGCTCCCGAAATGGCAGGAGGGATCGCGAATAAAATCGTAATCGGAGTGATAAAGGATTCATACAATGAAGCTAACACTAGATAGATGAAGATAAGCGCCATTCCAAAAGCAAGGATGATGTTTTGTAAAAGTTCCTTAAAATCCTCCGATTGGCCCACAAAGGAATAGCTGATTCCCGGCGGCGGCGGAAGTTTTTCTTTCAGAATCTTTGTTGCTGCCTCAGAAGCAGAAGCTATCGCGCCACCCGGTGCAAGGTTTGCATTGATTGGAACCACTCGGGATCTGTCTTCTCGGATGATCCTTGCCGGAGAACTACTTTCTTTTCCATCAGCAATGGCGCTGAGTGGAATGAGTCGGTTTTGGATGTTTGGCACTCGAGTTTCATAGAAAGACTTACGTAAGTTTCTTTGGTCTTCTTTCAAACGAAGCCTTACATCATACTCAATTCCATTTTCCAAATACTTAGCCACTTCCCCACCTTCAATATGGTATCGAAGTTCAGCACCCATAACACCAGCGACCACACCCACGGTTTGCATTTTCGCACGGTTTGGCACCACTTGGAATTCTGGTTTTCCTGTGCGGTAAGTTGTGTCCACGTCCGTAAGGTCAGGAATTTTTCGGAGCTCTTCCATAACTTTAAAGGAATACGCTTCCAGGTCTTTTAGATTCTCACCCTTTAGGTTTAAGTTGAATGGGTATTGAACCCCACCACCAATCGCCGAATAGTCGTTCACTTTCGGTCTTGCTTGAGGGTATTGTTTTAAAAATTCACGAACCTGGTCTTTGACATCTCCTGTCGTACGGTTTCTATATTCAGAAGGGAGAAGCGCTACACCGATGGTAGCAATATTGGATTCTCCATCACTGTTACCAACAACGGTTGCGAGGAGATCCATCTCAGGCACAAATTGGATGATGGCATTTTGAATGTCTTCAACAACTTCTGTGGTTCCTTGTAAGGAAGTTCCCGGAGCCATCTCTACGTTCACCATAAACTCACCTTGGTCGTTCGCTGGCAAGAAGGTCTTTTTCACAAAAGCAAGTGAGAAAATACTAGTTACTAATGTGAGGAAGGTTAATAGAATGACTGCCCATGGTTTTTTTAGGGCAAAGTTCATGATAATTCCGTACATTCTGTCCAGAAAGTCTTGGAATTTATCAAAGTTACGTAATACAATGTTTTTCTTTTTATGGATGTCGGTTTTTCCTGCAAAGTAAGCAGATAACATTGGCGCCACTGTCAGACCATCAAAAAGAGAAATGATCATCGCAAAAACAACGGTAAATCCAAACTGTTTGAAAAACTGACCGACAATCCCCGATAAAAATCCAATCGGAAGGAATACGGCAATGACTGTTAAGGATGTTCCAATGACAGCAAGAGTTACTTCTTCTGTTCCTTTCCTTGCCGCAACAATGACAGATTCCCCTTCTTCTAATTTCCTGAAGATATTTTCCCTGACCACAATGGCATCATCCACAAGGAGTCCTACAGCAAGGGAAAGTGCAAGAAGAGTCATTACGTTCATGGTAAAACCCATGGCATACATAATGATAAAGGCACCTAACATTGAGTTTGGTAAAGCCATACCCGTGATGAGGGTGGAACGAATGTTCCCGAGGAAGAGATACACAACAATAACAGCAAGTAAAATCCCAAGAATGATGGCAATGGTAACGTCTTCAATATTGGCACGAATCCATTTGGATCCATCGCGGATGAGAATGACCTTAGGAGCACCTTTTAAGTCTTTGATCTGTGCGTTGATGGAATCAATTTTTCCAAGAATTCCATCGGCAACTTCAACCGTATTGGCGCCGGATTGTTTGTAAACATCCAGAAAGAGAGCTTTCTTTTGAACTCTTTCTTTTTTGGGAGGTTCATATTTAAAAAGTAGTTTCCCAATGACCGATGGTTCTTCGTGTTCTTCGGTTTTGATAGGAGCATACAACATACCCACCGTTTGGCGGTCTTGTAAAGTATCCTTAACTTGGCCTAAATCCCGGACAAGCACTCCCCGTCCAAATTCACCGCCGAAGGAAACCACTGTGTTTTCAATTTGAGATAAGGATTCGTATTTAGCAACGGTACGAAAAGATGTTTCTTTATCGCCACCTTCTACCTTTCCGGCAGGGATATTGACACCTGAGTTTTTGATTTGGTTTCCAATTGCAAGGGCTGGGACTTGGTAAGAATTGATTTTGTTACGATCCAGTTCGATGTGGATTTCCCGACGAGAACCCCCAATGATTTTTACAGCACCTACGTTGTTGACCTGTTCTAATTTGGTTTTGATTTTTTCCTTTGCCAAATCATAAAGTTCCCCTTCCGGTAAGTCCGCAAAAAGAGAAATCCTCATGATGGGTTGGTCGGATGGGTCAAACCTTTGCACCAGTGGCTCTTTGGAGGATTCAGGAAAGAGTGGTTTCACACGGGCCGTTTTGTCCCGAACTTGTTGTTCGGCATATTTGATGTCTGTCGTGAGGTTGAATTCCGCGAACACCATCGAGATCCCTTCTTGGTTTCTGGATGTGATCCGTTTCAAACCTGAGATGGAACTGAGTTCCTCTTCCAAAGGTTTGGAAATGGACGTTTCTATTTCCTCAGGCCCTGCCCCAGGATACACAGTCGAAACCACGACAAAGGGAATGTTGATGTCGGGGAAAAGGTCGACACCGATTCGTTTCAGTGAGATGAATCCCGTGATCACCATAATGATGACCAATGACGAGATGAAAATGGGTCGTTTGATCGAAAAGGAAGCTATACTCATAAAACTCTTTCTCTATTTGAGCAATTTATATTCTTGAAGGCACGCAATACCGGAGCTCTCTCTGTAAGTAGACAGCAATGTTGACTTACTATTCAAGATTTTTGTGCGATTTTCAAATTTTTCTTCTACAAAACTATCTGGACAAACATCACTCAATAAAAGAACAGAATCAAAATCTGTCCATTCTTTCCATCGATATTTATTATCATTACGCACCATTCCCTGTTTATAGGTCTTCAGTTTCATGGCAAGATCGAAATCCGAGGCAAGCACACGACCTTTAGAACCATATTTTTCTTCAAAATGGAAGGCATTGATTAGGATGTATTTTTTCTCAGATGATATCTGTTCGGCGATTTCTCTCGCTGGTTGGAAATCACTGGCATTCATCCCACGGTAACAAAACATTTTGTTCTCAAAAAAATTCCCAGAAAGAATCCCTTGCGAATATAAAGAATTCGAAAACACAAAAACAGATGTGAGTAGAAATACGGAAACAGAAGTGATCCTTTCTATTTTTGTCTCAGCTAACTCATACAAACGCAATATCCATAGAAAACTCACAAGCCCAATCGCTGGGATGAACTGCAATACATGCCTTGGTTGTTTGTTTCCCGTAGTGAGTTCTAAAATCAGAAGTTCGAGAAAAAGAACAAGAGTTCCCGCAAGGAGTGGATCCTTTAGTTTGTTTTGGAATTTGGTACCTCTTCTAAATACAAAATAAAGAAGAGAAAGAATAGAAAATATAATGAGAGTGCGGAATCCCCAAATAAAATCAAAAACTCCAGGAACAGAGGGATCGAGTCCCGGTTCCGTCCAAAGGGTTAAGAAAAAACTTCTAGTGTATGCATTTACGATCATTTGGGCATCGATGAGAGCATTCACCCGATCAGGATTCATAAATAACCAAAGAAAAGCAGGAAATATTGCATAAACCCAGAGAACTACGGCTGTTTTTGGAAATACTTTTTTGATTTCATCGCGTTTGCGGAAAAAATATACAGAGAGATCCACAAACAAAACAAAGGTGATTCCAAACATAAATTGTTTGAATCCTTTTTGGTTGAGATTGATTTTTGTGACCACTCGTAGCACTGGTAAAGAAAATACCATGAGCACCACAAAAATTAGATAAACTAAACGCAGTCCCCTCGCATAATGTTTTAACAAATAAAACAAGGCATCTTTGTATAACCCTGGAGATCTTACTAGTTCATAGGCAAAACATGCCATAAAAAATAAAATCCCGTATGGGTATTTGGTAAAATAAAACCCAAAGAGAGAAAAGAAAACCAACCACTTTGTCCCAGAATCAATTTCTCTTTCGCGATTGTCCACATCATACAACCGGAAGATGGCATAAACGGAAAACAAAAGAAAAAACATAGACTGTGTTTCTAACATCGAAGAAAGAGAATATGCTGGCACTTCTCCTGTTTGGATGGTGAGGATTAAGATCAGACCCGAAAGAATCCCCGACCAAAGTATTGACTTTGTTATGCGAAAAACAATATAAACTAAAGCGGGATAAACTAAAATTAAAAATAAAAGCCCTAAAAAAGAATCGCGATAGGTTTCGTAAGCATCGATCGGTAAATAAAGTGTAATAAAAGTTAGGATATAACGAAGGGGTGGCCAGGTAGGACTTTCCAAAAAAGGGACGATCCCCTTAAACCAATGCCCCGTACGAAAATCGACATACTGGTCGAGCACTTGGTTCAGTCTGATATTTTCATCCCAAGATAAAAAATCTTTGTTGGGACAGAGATTGAGAAATGTCTCCCAAGATTTCGTAGCATAGAACACTACCAAAGAAACACCTAAAACGATAAAAATGAGCCCAAAAAAACTGGGAAGAATGTCTTTTGCCTTCATACCAACCTTTGGAATCATTCTTTCTTTAGGGTGGACTGAGAGGCAACCGAAGTTCTTTTTCTGCAATTTTTCTCTTTGATTGTTGTCCAAGGTAAAGAATTCTGTCCGTTAGAAGGTTCCTAAAATGCAAGATTTCGTAGACCTTGGGGAAAAGATCATATTCCTCGTTATGTTATTTGCGAGTATTCTCGCAATTGCCGTATTTATTGAAAGGTTGATTGTTTATAAACGTAATTTTAACAAAGAATCAGAGTCGCTTCTGGATTCACTCACTCTTCTCATCCGCCACAGAGACCTAAAAGGCACTGAGAAATTATTAGAGTCCCACCCCATGGAAAATTCCTATTCTAGGTTCATCCATTTTGTTTTAGAACGGGAAAAGGAAAATCACAAGGGACTTATGGAGCTCATGGAAGGAAAAATTCTCAAAGAACGTTTGAGTCTGGAAGAAAGACTTCCTATCTTAAACACTCTTGGAAATAACGCACCCTTCATTGGTCTTTTGGGAACGGTTCTTGGTGTGATCAAAGCTTTTTATGGACTGGGAACACTTGGTAATTCGGGAGCCGAAGTGGTGATGCGTAGTATCTCCACTGCCCTACTAGCAACTGCTGCGGGTTTAGCTGTTGCCATTCCTGTGGTGATTGCAAATAACTACTTCACTCGCAAAATGAAACTAATCCTTGGACATTTGGAAATCCTTTCCAAAGAAATCCATGCCAGTTTTGTCACGAGTGGAAAACACAACCAATCTTCCAGTTCGACACCTAACATTCATCACTGATAAGATCATATAATATGAAATCATTTACATTATCTTTGCAATACAAACTGAGAAGGTTTGGACTTTTTCGAGCCAGTCTTTTTGCCTCAGTTGGGTTGCATGTATTTTGTTATTTGATATATTTTATACTCACACTGCCAAGTAATGCAGCCTTCCAAGAAACTTCGATAGAAGATATGGATGTTTCTTTTGAAGAAATTCCTCCAGAACTTTTGGGTGGGACTTCGAGCCCCGCTCCTGTTGAAAAACAAGAGTGGGTGGAAGGATCAAACAAAGAAGCGGAAGAAAAACCAGATAATTCTGATTTGAATCCCAACCAACTTTCTGGCAATGGAACCGATAAAGATGGGTATTTATTTTCCTTCAATGGAGATCGACCTCCCACTCCCATCATTGATTTTGATTTGAAAGCCTATTTTCCGGAAGCAGCAAAAGCAGCCAATATCAGTCAAAGGACTGTGATTGTGATGGTGCAAGTGGATGAACACGGTGTCCTCCAAGGTGTGAAAGTTGTTTCAGGAAGAGCGGGTTATGGATTTGATGAGGCTGCCATTCGCATCATCCAAAGAGCGCGGTTTTCTCCCGGATATGACAAAGGAAAACCAACAAGGATGGCACATAGACTCCCGATCAGTTTTGATTTAGAAGAGGATTGATATGTTACGGAAAACCAAACATCGAATTGCGATTGGAACCATTTTTATCTTGGTTTCTATTATGATCGCTGGATTCCAATCTAAACCCATAACCGGAAAAACAGAATCCAAATCCTCTGCTAGAAAACCAGGCCTTATCCCCGATCCATTTGAATTATACCAAAGTATTCCACCGTTTCGCTCCGAACTGGTAAGTTCTGATTTACCTACTAGTTTTGATTTTACTTCAGAATTTCCAACTCCCGCAGACCAAGGCACTTACAAAGATAATGTTGGTTATACAGTAGGTTATGGACTTATATCCTATTTAGAGGCGAAAAAAAAAGGGATCCGTAATCTTTCCTCATTAGGGCCGACTTCCGCGAATGGCCAAAAACAATTGTACTCTCCTAATTTTATTTATAACCAATTAAATAGTGGAAAAGACCAAGCAGTTTCCCTTTTGGATGGTCTGGTGCTCGCTGAAAGCAGAGGTTCTGTTACTTTACAACAAATGAACGAATCCTCTTCTAGTTTTAGAACTAGGCCAAAAGCAGACATCGTTGAAGTAGGACGAAAAGCCAGACTTCATAGGATTTACCGAATTGAACCACATGATCTAACTTCCATCAAACTAGCATTAGCCGAAAAAAGACCAGTTCTCATTGGATATTTAGTTTATGAAAATTTTAGAGATCCAAAACCAGATTCCGTTTTTGAAACGGGAGCCGGTGAAATTTTAGGTGCTCAGTCTTTGGTGATTCTCGGTTTTAACGATAAAAAGAAAGCATTTAAAGTTTGGAATTCCTGGGGTACCACTTGGGGTTACCAAGGGTATTTATGGATATCATACGACACTTTCCCCATGTATACAAAATCAGCCTATGTTGCTGATTCAGAAACGGAAAACGAACTCCTAACACAGAATAAACTAAACGATGCATTAGAATCTTTGGAATACGGAGAACACAACCTTTTCCCGCCAAAGGAGGTTTTTGCTTCTCGGGGTGATTTTTCGGATCGGATTCGAATCAGCTGGTCTAGAGAAAAACGTGCCATTGGGTACGAAGTGTACAGGAAACGTAAAATCGATAATAAATACCAACTGGTTGGACTTTCTAAACAGGCTTTTTTTGAAGACTTTGGAATTCAAAAGAATGTTGCATATAATTATCGTGTGGCAAGTTTAGATGAAAACTTTTTGTCAAAGGCATCCCTTGATTCAAATGATGGTTATGCAGTTGAACCAACAAAACCTGCGGGAATTTTGCCTGTAACAAATCTTCATGCTGTTGTTGCACCAACCAACGATCGAATTTTATTGGAATGGGATCCACAGCCGATCTCCACAACTTATGCTGTTTATAAATGGAATCCCACAGCGAGGATTTTCCGATTTTTAGGTAAAACTGAAAAAACAACCTATATTGATTTAAAAGCCAGCCGAAATGGTGACAGCGAAATTTACCAAGTCACTCCAGAAAGAAACCAACTCATTGGTGAATCTAGTTATTATGTTTCGGCCCATTTGGATCCTTCTGAAGTTTTAAAACCGAGACCAAAAAATCTAACGGCTTCGAAGGGACTTTATGCGGGGGCTACCATTTTACAATGGGAAGGTTCTCCGAGTGCTGTCTCCTACCACATCTTTCGGAAAACCAATGGGGGCTGGAAACAAATTGCAAAAACAACTGACCTTCAATTCAAAGACGATAACTCTAATGAAAAAGAATCGTTTTATGCAGTGGCTTCTGAATTTGAAGGAGAATTGTTTAGCCTTCCCTCGGAACCAGATATTGGATATCCTTCTCTCGTAGCAGGAAGGTCGTTAGGAATCAAATCTCCAGAACTGAATGTATCAGAAAACCGAAAGACAAGCGAATTTATATTCACTTGGAATGTGATCCCCAAAGTAACATCATACAAAATTTACATGCGTAAAAAAAATGATTCTGAGTGGAGTCTTGTCAAAGAAACATCTGATACAAATTTCAAATTACAGAACCTAACAAAAAACCAATTTTATTTTTTTGCCATCCAATCCGTTTCTAAAGGAATTGGTGAAAGTTTATTTTCGAAACCAGTGACATCTGTCATTTCAGATACAGTAGTGGATTTAAAAAAAGTAAAAACTTTTGGCGAATCCGCCATACAGAAGTTTATTGGTCCTTGGACAGCAATGTATTGGGACGGAAAAAATAAAGTAAAACCAGTTCGTTTGTCCATTGAAGCAGAAGATGTAGAAGGAAACATCATCATGAAGTGGAATGAAAATGAAATATTCAGAGGCAAAAATATCGTGGATTCCGATCTTCTCGAAGAAAAAGGGAAATGGAAAATCAAACTTTCACCTAACTATGAATCCTTATCAGGTGAATTTGAAGATAAAGTATTAGTTCCGGAGAAAAGCCAACTTTCTTTTATTCGCGAATGAAACAAAAACTCTGAACAGGTTTTCTCTTATGCTTTTTGTTTCTCCTCTGCTTTAAACTTCTCTAAAAATGTATCTGGAAGTTTCCAAGGCCTGTTCTTTTCAAAATCAAAGAACAGAGCCGAAAATATTGCCGCGCAAACAAGAGCTCCATCAGAAACACGAAACATGTTTTGAATGACCTTACCCTTGATTTTCGACATATCTCTAAATCCTGTCTCAATGCGTACGGAGTCCGGATGGTGGAGCGGTTTGTGGTAAGATAACTCAGCCTTTACCATCACTGGGCCTACTTTTTTTTCACGCATTTCCTGGATGGAGAACCCTTCCTTTTCGAGGGCTTGGATTCGGGCTTCGTCAAAATAGGATTGGTATACGCCGTTATTGACATGGCCATTGGCGTCCATGTGCGACCAGAGGATGGGGATTTCGGTGGTGTGGGGCATGGGGATAGGTTTTTGCAGACCGTTCTGTCTGTAAATCAAAAAACAGACAGAACGGTTCGTAAGTATTGACATCCCCCACCTCCATCCCACCCTTATCTCATGAAAGGATCCCCACGGCACCGTATCCTCGAAATCGCCAAAAAACGATTCTACCAACAAGGATACTACCACACCGGCATCAACCAACTCATACGTGAATCGGGTACTGCCAAAGCCTCCTTCTACGACCATTTCCCATCCAAACGGGATTTAGGCATCCGAGTCATCCAAGCGTACGGCGCCGATGTTCTGGTTTGGTTTCGCCAAATCCTGAGGGAATCACCTACGCCTGATGATTTCATAGCACAACTTTCTCAAGCGGTTCTAATCCAAATGAATGAGGATGGTTCTTATTACCAAGGTTGCCCTATCGCTATTTTTTCTTGTCAATTCCCGGTCGGCGAACAACCATTTAGCGACGAATTCAAATCAATAGCATTCCGATGGGAATCACTTTTTGCAATGTATATTGCAAGATGGCAATCAAGTGGTTTGTTAGAAGAAAAATTAGATCCTATGGAAATCGCGAGAGACTTGATAAATCTTTACGAAGGGGCTCTCATCAACTGGAGGATTTCTTTGAATGAGGTATATATAAAACGAATGTTAGCTCAGATGAAACAAACTTTTGATCTTGGGACTAAAAAATAGTCCCACTTTCACAGTTTTTGCGACAAGTTTTTTCTAATCCCAAACAACTTCCCACAATGGCAGACAAATCAATATTACTATATTCAGGACTATTCGTGGAAATTTTATAAAACGCATCATTACGTAAAAAACAATCTCCTTCGATCGTTGAACATTTGTTACGCTCATAACAGGCAGAACGAAATGAAAACGGTGACCCACATTGGACAAACAAAAATAATGAACTAAAAACAATTAGTAATTTCATAACGAAACGGTTTCGTTTTCAAATCCCGTTCTGCCAAGAGAAGAGATTTTCTTTAATCCACCCGATTGGTTTTCGAATTTTACTTTACCTTTGATTGTAATGGGAACATCAAATAGAACTTCCCCAACCACAACCAACTCTTCACAATAAAGAAGAGATGGGTATTCCAAAAATAAAGAATCAAACTGATGAATTTTTTTATAATAAGTCTCATCCAATTGTACCAAAATTTCACCAAGGCCGGAAGTTTTTCTTTCCTTTGTCATTGTGAGCGAATAGTCAGAGTTGAGAATATAAGCATCTGAACGGCGTATCAAATAATCCTCAGTTTTTTTCACAGGGGCAAACCGATCTCTAGGTATAATAATCCCTTTGAATTTAGGAAAATTTCCCACTGCACTTCCCATTGCGGTTTCCAACTGGATGACAGACCTTCCATCCACTTGTTTGGGATTCACAATGAGAGATAAAGAAAAGTTCCCTTTACTAAATCTTTCTTTTAAGGCACGAAGATTGATCCAAAGATTGTTGGTGGAAAAAGTTCTAAATTTTCCGAGGCCGCTGAATTCATTCTCATGTTCTTTAGGAACTTGTGCAGTTTCTAAAAGTTCATACTTGATAAACTTACCACCAACCGTTTTACGATAAATAGCTCCGCCTTTTTTATCTGCGAGAGTTTTTGGAGTCATCTCCATTGCAAAATGAATATCTTCTTTTAAAAGATAACTCACAATATGTGGATCAACGGTGGCCCCTAAATTATCTCCATTCGATAGAAAAGCAATTTCAAATCCCGCAGAAAGTAATTCATCCAAAATCCCTTCTTGCACCATTGTAAAATAGATATCACCATGTCCCGGCGGGCACCAGTTTTCTTTGTCATTTTTATTTTGAATGGGCGCATAGGTTTTTGCATCTAACCTTGGAACCTTATTTTGTAAAAAACTAGTACGTTGTTTTTGTTTGAATCCATTCTTTTCCAATTCTTTTTGTGAATCTTCTTGTGTGTTATAAGAATCCATAAAAAGTAAAGGGACATCGATCCCATATTCGGAACGGATGATTTCTATTTGTTTTGCCATCACTGCGAGAAAGGACATCGAATCTTTGATGGGGATGAGGGACTTTGCTTTGTCGAGTCCCATACTAGTTCCAAGTCCTCCATTCAGTTTGATTACCACGAGTTTGGATAACAAACCCAGGTCAGTAGGATAAGCGGAGTGAATGGCCTCTAATGAAATTTCATCGGCTTTGGGATCTAAATCGCCAACTTCTTCCCAATTGACAATCCCTGTTTCACCATTTCTCACTGCATCTACTTTGGTAATAAAATCGGTGATGAATGCATCCGTAAGACCTGCGGCCTTCATAGTATCTCTGATGAGTTGGTCCGATTTCTGTTTGTCCATATTATTTCCCTTCGTGTGGTTCCCCGAGTTCAATCCGATGTGGTTCTTCCGATACCGCTGGATTCCATAAAAAAAATACGAGAATATTACGGCCGTCTTCCTTAGGAACCGCGACCGTCTCTTTCCTTTCGTATTTTGGCATAAAAACTTCAAAATTGTACATCCAATACTTCCCTTTTTTACGAGTCACTTGGCGAATTCCTTGTTTCAAAGGATCCTTTTTAGTGAGTTTTCCATAAGGAAGGGGGTATTTTGTTTCCCAAATTTGGGGCAAAAGCTTCGCTGCTGCATCATAATTCCCTGGTTCGGCAAAAAGAACCAAGGGAAAGAATCCCAAAAGTATAATGATTAAAAAACTATGACGCATACGATTCTAAAAGGCAATCCTATGTGGGTACGGTAATCGGTCAATTCAGGAATTCTGGCGCTGGAATTGATTTTCATAGACAAGAATCGAGTCAGACAGAATCATTTAATTCATGTTTCGATTCATAGAATATCTGGAACGTTTTTGGGCGTTATTGTCGTTTTATCTTCCAAGCCATTTGTTTGTGGAGAATAATAAGGATAAAAACATATTGATCGTTCCTGGATTTCTCGCCGGACGTTCCTACTATTCTAGACTCAAATCCAATTTGGACAACTTGGGATTCAAAGTGGGGATTCTTTCCACCTTACGTGATCCCGTTTCTTTGGAAGAAGCGGTTCAGTATCTTGCGAACCAAATCCTCACAGCACCTAACGAAGTCACTTTGATTGCTCACAACACCGGTGGCCTTCTCGTTTTGATTTTGCCAGATGAAGCCAGACGAAAGGTAAAAAGACTCATCACTCTTGGCACTCCTTTTCATGGTTCGGACAGGTTTACCAATACAAGGCAATCCTATTGGGGTTACGAATCAGACTGGGTCAAAACAAATTACAAAAATGCACTCTTCTTTCCCCTCTTCCAACCTCTCTCTGCCATTGAGGATTTTTCCTTTCCTCCGCAAGAGAGTACTGAGTTTGGTCAAGGTCGTGACCTATGGTTTGATATACCAGGAAACTATAACTTAGTCAGAAGGAATGAAAACATTCGGACTTTACGAGAATTTTTAGGAACACCAAAAGATAGCATTGCAATTCATTCTTCGCCGAAAGCAAACCCGGAGTTTGCCGTTCCCAAAAAGATTGAAGTGGATTTTTCTAAGTATGAACCTTCCGTTTATAAGAAGAACCAAAAACAATTGGCGGTGAAAAAGAAATCTGCGGTTAAAAAAGCCAAGCCGGCACAAAAATCAAAACCTGTCGCAAAACCAAAAGCCAAAAAAAAGGCGAAAAAACGTTAGATATTTTAACTTTTAACAAACAACTGCCCGCCAAACAGCGGACAGTTGCAAAAGTTTCAATCTTCTCACTTCAACTTATTGAAAGTTTTTAGTGAGATTGGATACTTAAACTTTCTTTAACTCTTTGACACAAGCAAGGCAACTATCGCGACACTCTTTACAGACAGTGTGATGAGCTGCATGTTTATCACATTCCTTAGCACAAGCTTCACAAACCTCAATACAAAGGTTTGCTAACTTTTTAGTATAAACCGAAGACTGACTTGCTAGCTTCACAAAGGATTCACACAAACTGATGACTTCCCGAGTACTTGTCGCACAAGCAGCAAGCGACTTATCTCCCTTTCCTAATTCCGTAAGACAATGGCTGAGGCAAACCTCAGCAGAAAGTTGGCAATGCATCGCTGCCATCATTGCTTTGGAATATTTAGATTTCCCGGCCGATGGCATTGTCATCGTGGAATGGTCATGGTCTTCTGCGGAAAGTGTAGATAAAATTCCGGAAACGGCTACTGCCATCCCTGCTTTTTGTAATAATTCTTTGCGATTCATATCGTATAACCTCTGTTAAAATTTAAAAATTTATTGAAATGGAAATGCGTTCACCTACAACTAATAGGTGTGGCCATCTCAAATCAGAAGTCGGACAGTTTGGGTAGGAAAGTATGGGGGAGAGGGACGAAGTCCTGATACCAACCATTTTGCGGATGGACCAGGAAAGAATTGGGGTTTTAGAACGACAAATCCATTCCAAACGGGAAGTTTAATCTGTTTCCAAATCGGGAAATCAGGGCCACTGGCAGATTGAAGTTCTTCATGTGTGATCGGGCATTCGCAAGAATCGGTCGAATTCTCAGTCGATTCTGAAGTTTGGTGGCAAGGCGGAATCGAAGCCCGTTCCACAAATTTTTCTGCAGAAGTACAAAACCCAAATACAGAGGACTTACATCCTAGATAGGTTAGAAAAATTAGAATGAATCCAATGGCAAACTTTCGTTTCATATTCTTCTGCTAATTAATTAGACGAATCTAATCCTACTTCTTAAAATAAATTCTTCAAGCCTTTTCCTGCAACAATAAAGGTTCCAATGGTTGATCCAAATTGTGGGAGAAAAAAAACGAGGAAAATATGAAGGACACGGTTTTTCCAAAATCCAGCAACTGATTCTGAATCATCGGCAATATGTTCGAAATCTTCTACGAGAGGTTTGCGAAGATATGATTCCGAAAGAGCACTCACCCATCCAGCTTTGAAAATTGGAACAAAAGTTCCAATCGGAGCCGTGATGAATGCAAGTAAAATCGAAATGGGATGAGCCCAAGCAATGAGTGCACCGAGGGCCGCAAGACCACCTTTGATATAAATCAGTTTGGAAAACAAATCCATACCGGCTTCCCCACCTTGGCTCCAAGTAGTATAACCAATCAGACCTGCAAAAAATGTAGGATATAGAATGATACTAATATTGTCCCACCATTTGCGTTTTGGAACTTCATCTAACACTGCTAAGTCGTTTTTTGTTTGGATATTTCTTTCGATTCCTGCCAAGTGACCGGCACCTACGACCGCCAAAACTTTTTTAACAGACTTTCCTTCTGTCGACTGGCGGATTTTTTCTGCAAGGTATACATCTCTTTCATCAATGATGACATGTTTGACAGATTCATATTTTTTAGGGATCTGTGAAAATAGATCTTTTAAAACATCATCCGACTTCATCTCTTCAATTTTATCATCGGATACATCTTCACGAACGAGCAGTGATGCAAGTAAAGCACTGAAGAGATACATTTTAGAAAAAAATCCTACGTTCCCCCAAGACCTTTTGAGGGTGGTTTGGATTTCGCGATCGACGGGCACTACGGGTTTTTTTAAGGATCGACCCATTGTGATTGCCTTACGCATTTCATCCCCAGGTTTGATGTCTTTATTGCCGATTTTTTTCTGAAAAGAAGAAAGGATGAGGCTCGATAATAACAACCACATCTTTCTTTCTTTAAATACTTTGAATATATCTAATTTTTTTAAATAATCGGGATCCTCTACCGACTTCATTCGCGATTCACATAACTCAACACAAATGACATCAGGTTTTAATATTTGGATCATTTTTTCGACTTCATCTACACTTTGTTTGGAAACATGTGCAGTTCCAAGGATGTGGACTTCCGTTTTTCCAATGGTTTGGAAGAGGTAAGGTTCCGTTGTTTTGAAACCTTTTTTGGTAGATTTTCTGGCAGGACTTGTTTTTTTGATTGAACGCATAAGGAAAGGTTACTATCTATAATACCTAAGTAACGGTTCCACTCTCTAGAAACAAGTAGAATGTCTATAAAATCCAAAATCATCAATGTGGGAATTGCCGACATCAAAGTCGGAAAAGATACGGACGTGCTCCGAACTACATTGGGTTCGTGCATAGGAATCGTTTTGTATGATCCGGATCAGAAAGTGGGTGCCATTTCCCACATCATGCTTGCCAAAGATCCTACAGGCAAGGATGCATCCAAGTTCCCACACAAGTATGGGGAAACAGCCCTACCCATCCTCATTGAGATGATGAAACAACAAGGATCCAACATCGGCCAGTATTCTTGCCGGATGTTTGGAGGAGCCTCCATGTTTAAGGGAATCAACTCCCAGTTTTTACAAAACATCGGGGAACAGAACATTGCCATTGTTAAAAAATTCATGGAAGAGAAGAAAATTCCCGTCATAGTAGAAGATGTGGCGGGAAATGAAGGGCGGACCATCAGTCTTTACTGTGACGACGGGCGTGTGTTGTTAAAAAAAGCTGGTATGGAAAAATACCTTTATAAGGTGCGTTAGGCGAATATGCTAAAATCAAAGGTTGATGAAGTATTACAAGACGTAAATAAACTGCCTGCCATTTCGTCGGTTGTGTCCAAGGTATTGGAAAAACTCCAAAAACCAGATGTCAATATTGCTGACCTTGCACAGGAAATTTCGAAAGACCCGGCCATCACGGCAAACGTAATTAAACTTTCTAACTCTGCCTATTACAGAGCCTCCAAACCCATTCGTACGGTGCAAGAAGCTCTGATGACTCTTGGAATCAAAACAGTCAAAGAAATTGTCCTTCTGACAGCGGCCAAAGGAATCCTTTCCCAGGATCTTAACAGTTACCAACTAGAAGCTGCTCAACTTTGGACTTCTTCCTTACTAGTAGCCGAACTTTCTAGTAAAATCGTCCAACATAAAAAACTAAAAATTGATAAGGATCTTGCCTTCACTTCTGGATTACTTTGTAGTGTTGGTAAAATTGTTCTCGCTCAGTTCTTTAGTCCAGTAATGATGCAAATCAAAACGGATCTAAAAGACAACCAAGAGCCCTTTCCCATACTCGAAAAAAAGTATTTCGGATACACGCATATGGAAGTGTCCGAGAATCTTTTGAAACGTTGGAATTTTCCGCAGGAACTCACCGACGTTGTGGCAAATTACCTAACACCAGAAGATTCCAAAAGTAACCCACTCCTTACCTCCGTGGTTCATATTGCGAGCATTCTCATCGTAGTTTCCGGAATTGGCATCGATATTGGGGGTGAATCCGTTCCTATTTCTCCTTTTGCCCTCAACCAAACAGGTGTTACAGAAGCAGATATAGAAACCTATTTTGTTCACATTCCGGACTTACAAGCCGGACTTGCTGATTTATTAAACGTATAAGTTTTATCTTTTAAAGTATTCTAAAGACCCATTTTCTATGAACATTATCTTTATTGGAGCAAGAGGTGCTGGGAAATCCAAAGTCTCTCGTTCCCTATCCAAACAAACAGATTTTCCTGTAGTTTCTACAGACTCCATTGCCGTTTACGAAGCAGGCGGAATTCCAATTCCTAGTTTTGTTGAAAAGTTCGATTGGAAGAAATTTCGTGAATTAGAATATTCCATTCTAGAAAAGCTAAAAGATGCAGATGGAATCATCCTGGATTGTGGGGGTGGAATTTTGTTTGATTTGGACGAGGCCGGGAATGAAGTTCCAAGCCAACGAAAACTGGATCTTCTTCGTAGGATCGGAAGGATCGTTTATTTAGAAAGGGATTTGGAAGAATTGATTGAGAAGGTAAAGGGAGATTCGACTAGACCCGACCTATCCAAAGTAGCTTCCTACCGTTCGATTCTAGAAAAAAGACTTCCCATTTACCAAGAGGCGGCTCATTTCAAGTTAAATCTTTCGAAACTTTCGAAAGAAGAAGCCGCCGAACGAGTCTTAGACTGGCTAGGGATCAAATCCAAATAAATAAGGTTATACCACTGAGATGAAAAATCTAGTTTCACTAGATTTTTGTAAAGGTGCTCCCAAATTTTGTTATAGAATTAATTTTAAATCTACCAACTCCCACTGGAGCCTCCACCTCCAAAACTCCCTCCACCACCGCTGAAGCCACCGGAGGATCCTCCCCCAGAACTCCAACCTCCTCCTGAAGAACTGCCAGAGGAATAAATCACAGAATCTGTAACCTTATCAGAAAGGGATTTTACAAAGGAAACTTTATCTCTTGTAAGCCGAACTAAAATAAACCCAAAGATATAAATGAAATTACAAACCACCCAACCATAGAACCCATAAAAAATTGATGGAACCCATTGGAAGAAAATAAGGAGAAAGAAAAAAATCGATACACTCGAATCTGATTGATGGAAGGCAGAGATAAAAGCGAAGAGAAAGATGATCCCAACAAAAATCAGTCCGATTAAATACAAATGCCAACCTTGTTCGGCCCCAATCCCGCGAAACGATTGGAACTGTTGCCAAAGGCTAGGTTCTTCTGGAGTCACCCCTGTATCCAAAGTGGAAAGAATTTCTCCGAGGCCGGTGCTGATTCCCGCTTCGTATTCTCCCGATTTAAAATGAGGGATCATTGTTTTTTGAATTACACGGTTGCAGTAGGCATCTGTGAGAATTCCTTCGAGGCCGTAACCCACTTCGATTCGAACCTTTCGATCATCCATCGAAAGTAAAATCAACACTCCGTTGTCTTTATTTTTTTGCCCTAATTTCCACTCTTCAGCAACTTTTAAACTATACTCTTCTAAAATCTCTCCCTCTAACGAACGTACAACGAGAATGGCAACTTGATTCGAAGTTTTTCCTTCATGTTCTTCTAAAGCCCTCTCCCAATTATCTGCATCGGTTTGGGAGATTGTCCCCTCCTCCCAAGTGACTCTTCTTTCTAAAATGGGAATCTCTTTGGCGAAGACTTCCAGAGAAACCATTCCTAACAGAAAAAGAAAAAAGAACCCTGGGCGGAGACTAGAAAATATAAATTTCATCGCCACAGGGTAGTTGACAAATGAGAAAAATCAAAGATTTTTTTTAAGCCGTGGAAACAACTTTTTTATCAGATTCGATTTTGGTACAGTCAGGAACAATTAACGATTACCTTTTGCTGTTCGGAATTGTATTTTGGATCATCCTGGCTTTTTCCGGAATTTGGATTTGGAAACAAACCCATGTCAGAAAATTAGGTTTTGTATTTACACTAATCACATTTCTTCCCTTTAGTTATTTGTGTTACCAGTCTTATGAAGAAAAAGACGGTTTTGTGTATCAATTGGAGATTGATAAAACAAAAAATCAAATTCATTTTGGTGATTCAAAAGAACCTGATATTTATTTTCCCATCGACGAATTTGTTTCTTACCAAATCAAATCGGAATCAGAATCGAAAAAGGATGGTACGCGCTTTACCGATACCATTTACTTACATCACAAATCTGGATTGTTACTTCCCGTAGCAGATGTTTCCGTAAAAAGGTATAATGATAACAGAGATGGATTTAGTCGTTATTCAGTACTATCTAGAGAAGTTAAAAAATTTTTTAGAATTTTACCACTCCCGGTAGAAACAGAAACTGGGAAACCATTCAAAGAACTTCTCGTAAAACCAGAATCAATCGTAAAAACAAAAAACAGCACATTATCAAAAACAGAAAATACAAATTTTATATCTAATTCACAAAACAAAACAACACCACCTAACGAAATCTCTGCGCCTCAGTTCCCGATAAAATGGAATCATAAAATCATCAAGGCAAACTGGTATTTTTCATTTTCCCTACTTGCCATTGGACATTTAGGTGTGTTGATGTTTATCGCCAACTTTAAGGAAAACAGGAACAATAATAAATACCTAGGAGTTCTCATCCTACTTTTTGGTTATCTTTCTTTTGGTTCCCAATACTACTTTTGGATTTTGCCAAAATCAAATACCCACTACAAGATTGAATCCTTTGACAAGGGATATAGGTTCTATTCTCTTCAGGGCAAAAACAAAAAACTAGAAGGGGAATGGATTCCAAACTCGGAAAAAATCGTTTTTCTGGAATTGCCGGAAAAGACCTTACACATCCAAACCAAACTCGCTTACGAAAAAACCAAGGCTCTGTTGGATTCCTTAGAAAACCCGTCGGATGGTTTCAGTGATGCCTTAAAACTAACAAAAGAAGTGTACGATGCCTCCGAATGGGTACGCTGGGATTTAAGCGATCTTCCTACGGAAGTTGCAGTTCGCTTGTTTCTTGTACTCTAGGATTTTTTAGACAGAACTCAGCTTTGTTCAAAATATAGCCCAAATGTACATAAAACAGCCTAAATGTACCCAACTTGAACATTTTATGATGTTTGATTTTGCCTAAAAATAAATCATTTTGCTGAAAACAAAATAATTGGACAGTACACCCAAATTCAAAAACAAGGTACAGTAATTGCTTTAGAGTAGGGTACGTATGTCAAAATCTAACCAACCACCCATCCTTCCGCCGCTCGGCCCACAGGCCCAAGGTATGTATGATCCTGCCATGGACAAAGATTCCTGCGGTGTTGGTTTTATCGCAAATTATAAGGGCAAACGTTCCCGTGACATCGTCGACAAAGGGATCCGCCTCATGTGCAATTTAGAGCACAGGGGTGCCGAAGGTGCCGATCCAAAAACCGGTGACGGTGCTGGGATCATGATCAATATCCCTGATGCATTTTTTAGAAAGGTTCTCCCCTTCACTTTGCCAAAAGAAGGCGACTATGCGGTGGGATTTCTTTTCCTTCCTCAAAACACAGAAGCACGAACTGCTGTGGAAAACGTAATCGAAAAAATCATCGTAGATGAAGGGGAAGAGTTTCTCGGATTTCGTGATGTTCCGATTAACAAAGAATATGCGGGTGTTGTTGCCTCCAAAACCATCCCTGTATTCAAACAAGTATTCATTGGTAAAAAATCCAAAAAAAATAAAACCTCTGACGACTTCGAAAGAAAACTATTTCTCATCCGTCGCCTGATCGACAGACGAATCCGTACAGAGATGAAACTAGATCGTTCCCAGTATTACGTACCTAGTTTTTCTTCCCGAACCATTGTATACAAAGGGATGTTACTCGGTGACCAAGTTAAAAAATTCTACGAAGATTTAAAGTCTCCTGACTTAACTTCTGCGTTCTGTTTGACTCACACTCGGTTTTCGACTAACACCTTCCCTACTTGGGATTTGGCTCACCCTTACCGCCAAATTGCTCACAACGGAGAGATCAATACTTTACGCGGGAACATGAACTGGATGGCCGCTCGCCAAATGGTAATGCAGTCTCCACTGTATGGTGATGAACTTCGTCGTATGCTTCCGATTGTCATGGAAGGCCAATCCGATACAGCAACGTTTGATACTGTTCTGGAACTACTTGTGATGGGAGGAAGGTCACTCCCTCACTCTGTGATGATGATGATTCCAGAAGCCTGGTCCAAAAACAAAGCAATGGATGCCGACAGACGTGCGTTCTACGAATACCATGCAACTTTTATGGAACCTTGGGATGGCCCTGCTGCCATTGCTTTTACTGATGGTAGAATCATTGGAGCAACTCTTGACCGTAATGGACTGCGCCCTGCTCGTTATATTGTTACGAAAGATGATGAAGTGATCATGTCTTCCGAAGCTGGTGTTTTAAACTTACCACCAGAAGAAGTTCTTGTACAAGATCGTCTACGTCCAGGCCGTATGCTTCTGATTGATATGGAGAAAGGCCAAATCCTAGATGATGAAGAAATCAAAAAACAAATCGCTACCCAAAAACCTTACCGTAAATGGGTAGAAGACAATATGATTCGTCTCGGATCTTTACCAGATCCTGAGAACGTAAAACAACCGCAACACGAAACCATTTTAGAACGCCAAAGGGCCTTTGGTTACACTCATGAAGATGTATTTACCATCATCAAACCAATGGGAGTTTCTGGAGAAGAACCAATTGGTTCGATGGGTGTGGACTCATCTCTTGCAGTACTCAGTGAAAAACCACAACCCCTATTCCGTTACTTCAAACAAAACTTTGCACAGGTGACCAATCCACCGATTGATCCGATCCGCGAAGAACTTGTGATGGAACTCACAACCTATATTGGACCGGAAGGAAACCTTCTTTCGGAAGAACCAGAACATGCTCATCGTTTGGAGTTGGAACATCCAATCCTTACCAACGAAGATTTTGAAAAAATCAAACAAATCAGTGAAGGTCATTTCAAAGCGAAAACTTTTGAAATCCTTTTTGATCCTTCTAAAAAACATGATATGCGAAACTCTCTCGATCGTGTTTGTGCGGATGCAGCCAAAGCCGTTCGGGAACAAGGTGTAACCCTCATCATCTTAACTGACCACGGTGTCGGTGAAAAAAAAGCAGCCATCCCTTCCCTTCTTGCTGTGGCAGGACTCCACCACTATTTGATTCGTGAGGGACTTCGTACTCGCGCAGGTATCGTTTTAGAATCTGGCGAACCAAGAGAAGTGGCACACTTTGCTTTGTTATGTGGTTATGGTGCCAACGCCATCAACCCATACCTTGCATTTGAAACAATAGCAGACTTATCGCAACAAGGATTACTCCCAGAAGTTCCTAATTACAAGGATGCAAAAAAGAAATACATCAAATCCATTGGGAAAGGACTATTCAAAGTATTTTCAAAAATGGGGATCTCCACATTACAATCGTATTGTGGGGCTCAAATTTTTGAAGCGGTGGGACTTGATTCAGAGCTCGTCAACACTTACTTTGCGGGAACTCAATCTCGAATCGAAGGACTTTCTCTTGAGATGTTGGAAGAAGAAACCGTTCGCCGCCACAAAGCGGCTTACGATTCTACTTTTTTCCCGAACAACCTAGAGCCAGGTGGAGTGCACTATTATCGTAAAAATGGAGATAGCCATCTCTATACTCCGATCACAGTTCACAAATTACAAAAAGCAACACAAGACAACGACTACAAAGTGTTCAAAGAGTTCTCAAGCCTTATCGATAACCAAAATGAAAAGGCAATCACTCTTCGCAGTTTGTTCCAACTTGATTTTGACGGATCCAAAGCAATCCCAATCGAAGAAGTAGAATCGGTTAAGTCCATTCTCAAACGTTTCCAAACAGGAGCGATGAGCCATGGTTCCATTTCTTGGGAAGCACATACGACTCTTGCGATTGCGATGAACCGAATTGGTGCCAAATCGAACACGGGTGAAGGTGGAGAAGATCCAGTACGATTCAAAACCCTTCCAAATGGGGATAGCATGCGTTCTGCGATCAAACAAGTTGCCTCGGCACGTTTTGGTGTGACTATGGAATACCTCACCAATGCTGATGATATCCAAATCAAAATGGCACAGGGCGCCAAACCAGGCGAAGGTGGACAGCTTCCGGGCCACAAGGTAGACAAATACATTGGATGGCTTCGTTATTCCACTCCGGGTGTAACTTTGATTTCCCCTCCTCCGCACCATGACATCTATTCTATTGAAGATCTAAAACAATTGATCTTTGATTTAAAAAACTCGAACCCAAGAGCTCGTGTTTCCGTAAAACTCGTTTCGGAATCTGGAGTGGGAACTGTGGCTGCGGGTGTTGCCAAAGCACATGCGGACCACATCCTCATTGCAGGACATGAGGGAGGAACGGGGGCAAGTCCTATTTCTTCCATCCACCATGCAGGAACCCCTTGGGAACTAGGACTATCTGAAACTCACCAAACTCTTGTCGCCAACGGACTTCGTGACCGAGTGTATCTCGCTGTGGATGGAAAACTCCTCACAGGAAAAGATGTGGTTGTAGGGGCACTACTCGGTGCAGAAGAGTTTGGATTCTCCACATCCGCACTTGTCTCTGTGGGTTGTATCATGATGCGTAAATGCCACTTGAATACATGCCCTGTGGGAGTTGCGACCCAAGATGAATTCTTAAGAAGTAAATTTACCGGCAAACCAGAGTATGTTGTGAACTTCATGACCTTTGTTGCAGAAGAAGTTCGTGAGATCATGGCAAAACTTGGATTTAGAACTTTCGAAGAAATGATTGGCCAAGTGGAAAAAATCAAATTCAAACGACCACACCACCATTGGAAAGCTCGTGGACTTGATTTTACAAAAGTTCTCCATAGACCAACTCCTGTATTCCCTACAGGTCTTTATCGTGCGAAAGAACAAAACCACCATTTGGATGAACAAATTGATAACGAACTGATTCGTAAGTCACTCCCTGCCATTGACCACAAACAACCGGTGAAAATCCAAACATCGATTGTGAACCTAAACCGTTCTGTGGGAACCATGCTTAGTCATGAAGTGACTAAAAAATTTGGAGTGGATGGTCTTACGGAAGACACCATCGATATTGAATTCACAGGAACCGCAGGACAGTCGTTTGGTGCATTTGTTACCAAAGGAATGACACTTCGCCTTGTGGGTGAAGGAAATGACTATGTAGGAAAAGGACTTTGTGGGGGAAAACTCATCTTCCAAACTCCAAAAAATGCTCCTTACAAAGCAGAAGAAAACATTGTCATTGGAAACACATGTTTTATTGGCGCAACAAGCGGAAATGCTTATGTCAATGGAATTGCTGGAGAAAGGTTCTGCGTTCGTAACTCAGGGGCTCACGTCATCGTAGAAGGGACCGGAGACCACGGTTGTGAATACATGACTGGTGGCCGGGTCATCATCCTTGGGGACATTGGACGTAACTTTGCCGCGGGTATGTCCGGCGGGATTGCTTACCTTTGGGATCCAAAGAAAAACAAAGAAGCTCTCATCAACAAAGAGATGGTCGACTTAGATCCGTTAACTGATGCAAGTGAAATTGCAGAAGTAAAAAAGATGGTAGAAGATCATAAAACTTACACTGGTTCCAAACGCGCAGAAGAAGTGCTGAAAGATTGGGATACTGTTGTCAAACAAATGATCAAAGTCATTCCAAGAGATTATAAAAAAGCTCTAGAAAAAATGGCTGAAGAAAATGCTTCAGGAAAAGCAAACAAAGAGGGGGTAACAGCTCGTGGGTAAACCAACAGGATTTTTAGAATTTAAAAAAGAATACCTTCAAAAGATTGAACCGAAAGAAAGAGTTAAGAACTATAAAGAGTTCGAAAAACCTTTTTCCGAGGCTGTTGCCAAAGACCAAGGGGCTCGTTGTATGGACTGCGGGATTCCTTTTTGTCATGGTGATACAGGATGTCCTGTAGATAACCTCATTCCTGAATTCAATGACTTTGTTTTCCGAGGTCGCTGGAAAGAGGCTTGGGAAAACCTTTCCAAAACGAATAACTTCCCTGAATTTACAGGAAGGCTCTGCCCTGCTCCTTGTGAGTCAGCTTGTACATTAGGTATCATTGAACCACCAGTCTCTATCAAATCCATTGAAAGAACCATCATTGATCGTGCTTGGGAAGAAGGATGGGTGATCCCACAACCTCCCACTTCCAAATCAGGAAAAAAAGTTGCCGTTGTTGGGTCGGGACCAGCTGGTCTTGCCGCAGGACAACAGTTAGCTCGAGCAGGACATACGGTTACTATTTTCGAAAAAAATGATCGAATTGGTGGCCTACTCCGTTACGGAATTCCAGACTTCAAAATGGAAAAACGACATATTGACCGCCGCATGAAACAAATGGAAGCAGAAGGTGTTACCTTCAAAACCAATGTGAATGTGGGAGTGGATATCACCGCAAAGCAGTTATTAGCTGATTTTGATTCAGTGGTTCTTGCTTGTGGATCTGAAGTTCCAAGAGACTTACCAGTCGAAGGAAGAAAAAACAAAGGTGTTCACTTCGCTATGGACTTTTTGTCCAAAAACAACAAACATGTTGCTGGTGACGATATCGAAATCATTAACGCAAAAGACAAACACGTCATTGTGATTGGTGGTGGAGATACTGGTTCAGACTGTGTAGGAACTTCCAATAGACACGGTGCCAAATCAGTCACTCAAATTGAACTTTTCCCAGAACCTCCGAAAGAGAGAGACGCATCCACTCCATGGCCACTCTACCCTAAGATGCTCCGCACTTCCACCTCACACGAGGAAGGTGTAAGCCGCAAATGGGCCGTGTCCACGATGGGTTTCAAATCCAACGATAAAGGAGAAGTCACTGCCATTTACGGGTCCGAAGTGAAAGAAGAAAACGGGAAGTTTATTCCAGTTCCTGGAACGGAATTTGAATGGCCTGCGGATTTAGTTTTCTTAGCGATGGGATTTGTAAATCCAGTCAAAGAAGGACTGATAGCTGACCTTCAAAAAGAAGGGATGGAACTAGATGCCAGAGGGAATGTGAAAGCTGATTTTGGAACAAAACCAGGATCCTTCGCAACTTCTGTACCAAAAGTGTACGCTTGTGGTGATGTGAGACGGGGGCAATCCCTGATTGTTTGGGCCATTTCCGAAGGAAGGAAATGTGCGGATCAAGTCCACCAGTACCTAACTTCAGACCAAGAAACTTAAAACCACTTATTCTAAGAACCGCATTTGGAACAAACCTTGTCATAACAGGGATAATTTCTTTCCAAATGCGGATCCACTTTCGAACCCTCTTTGGCAAAAAAATTCTTGCCTAACTTCCAAATTGCGAAAATCATTGGAGAGATCAATTGAAACGTAGCTAGTAGCACTATAGAGATTGTTATATAATATTCCAACATTTGAGAAACCCTTGAAACTAACTATTACACAATATTTTAAAATCGCAACCCTTTTGGTAGTGGTTACCACTAACCTATCAGCAGAGAACATCCTCCTCAAAAAAGGAGGAACTCTCCAAGGTAAGGTGGTAGAACAAGACCAATATAAGCTAAAAATTCGTAAAGAAGACGGAACCGTTGTTGTTCTGAATAAAACAGATATCTTAAAAGTGGTTTACAAAGACCACCTAACAGCCGCAGAAGAAGAGAAACTTCGTAAAGCGGAAGAAGATAAAGAAAGAATCAAAAGAGAAAAAGAAGAAGCAGCAAGACTTAAAAAAGAACAAGAAGATGCTGCAAAATTAGAAAAAGAATTAGCTGCTAAAAATGCAACTGCTGATGCAGAGGCAAAACGCAAACAAGAAGAAGATGCAAAACGTGCAGAGGCAGAACGCAAAAACCTAACAAGGGGGGGTGCAGCGTGGAGATCAGCGGTGCTTCCAGGTTGGGGGCAATGGAAACAAGACAGAAAGGTCCAAGCCATAGTATACCCTTCCATCATTGCCGTTGGTCTTTTTTTCACATACGAAAAACACCGTATGTATTTAAATGCAAAACGTGATTATAACAATCTAGAAAATCCTTATACAACCAATGGTTTGATTCGTGCGGCTGCCACTCCTCAGTCAGCAGCTACTGTTTCTCCTACAGAAGCAATTGTCGCAAGTCAGCTAGGCCCGTTCAAAGGCCAAAGGGAATCAGTGGAACGCCATTACCAAGAGATGCAATACATTGGAGTGGCGACTCTACTCGTTTATTTTTGGAATATTTTTGATGCCTACTACTTCCACCCAACAGGTTCTGGACTCAGTTACGAAGACACTCGCAAAGAAAAAATCTTTCTTCGTTCTTCGGTAGACCGAGTTGGTTACCACCCCACTGCCATCGCAGGAGATCGTGGGATCGAACACCGTACTCAATTAGGATATGAATTCATCTTCTAATCGCCATTAGAAGGTCTACCCTTCCTCCTCATATTTTAGATTAATTCTAACTCTCAAATACCCCCTTGACAAATATCAAGGGGTCTGAATCAGAACCCCATTCTGTTTTTCTTTCTTTTCTTCGTCCCTTTCATACAAAGGAATTAGTTCTATATACATACAGAACTGATAAAGATTAAGGAGAGAAACATTGGCTACGGAAAAAACTCAATATGATGATTTTATCGTAAAAGGGTTTATCATTTCAGCGTTAGTCTGGGGCGTCGCATCAATGACATTTGGTGTCATTATTGCCTTCCAACTTGTGTATCCACAGCTGAATTTTGAATTACCTTGGACGAGCTTCGGAAGGTTAAGACCTCTACATACCAATGCTGCCATATTTGGATTTGCATTAAGTGTTATCTTCGCCACAGCCTACCATACGGTACAAAGATTGTGTCGAACTAGAATGTGGAACGATACTCTTTCCAAAATACACCTGGCACTGTATAACCTAACAATTGTCCTTGCAGCAATTACATTACCACTTGGATACAGCCAATCAAAAGAATATGCCGAATTAGAATGGCCTATCGACTTATTGATTGTTGTATGGTATGTAATTTTCTTTGCAAACTACTTGATGACGGTGATCAAAAGAAAAGAAGAACAAATGTATGTAGCCATTTGGTTTTACATTGCTTCTTTTGTTACGGTTCCACTTCTTTTTATCGTAAACAACATTGTAATCCCAGCAGGATTTTTGAAGTCCTACTCGGTATACGCAGGTGTGTTTGATGCCAACATCCAATGGTGGTATGGACACAACGCAGTAGCCTTTGTTCTTACGACTCCGTTTTTGGGACTTATGTATTACTACCTCCCAAAACACATCAAACAACCCATTTACTCACACAGACTTTCGATCATCCATTTCTGGTCGTTAATCTTTATCTATATTTGGGCCGGCCCTCACCATTTACTTTACTCTCCGATTCCAGAATGGTTACAAACAACAGGGATGGTTTTCTCCATCATGTTATGGATGCCTTCTTGGGGTGGTATGTTAAACGGATTCCTTACACTGACCCAAGCTAAGGATAAAATTAAAGTAGATGCTACCCTCAAAATGATGTTAGCTGCTGTCACTTTTTATGGTATGTCAACATTTGAAGGTCCACTACTTTCCATTCGTGCGGTTTCCGCTCTTGGGCACAACACTGACTGGATCATCGGTCACGTTCACTCAGGAACACTCGGTTGGGTGGGATTTATGTCGGCCGCAGCACTCTACTACTTAGTTCCAAGACTTTGGAATGCTAACCTCTATAGCGAAAAACTTGCCAATGCACACTTCTGGCTCGGAACTCTCGGTATCCTACTCTACATCATCTCCATGTGGGTATCTGGTATTACTGAAGGATCTATGTGGCGAGCAGTTGGCGAAAACGGCGAACTCGTTTATAAAGACTGGGTAGAAATTGTTGAGTTCTTAAAACCATTCAGACTATTCCGTGCGATCGGGGGAACACTCTATCTAACAGGGATTGTGCTTATGGTGTATAACTTTATCAAAACCATCCAAAACAAAGATAGTGGTTTTGTAGAACAAGACTTACGTATAGGAGTGAAATCATAATGTTAGGATTTAACAAATTCTTAGATTGGTTTTCTGAAATTGCAGACCATTGGGACACAAAAGGTGTTAAATTTACACTTTATACAACCATTGCCGTTGTGATTGGAGGACTTTTTGAACTCATCCCGCCGTTCTTTTTAACAAAAACGGTAACTCCCATTTCTACTGTAAAACCTTACTCTGCATTGGAACTTGCAGGTCGAGACACTTACCAAAAAGAAGGATGTATCGGATGCCATACACAAATGGTTCGACCATTCAAATGGGAAGTAGATCGATTTGATCCAACCAAAGCTTACGGAAGAACTGGATATTCAAAAGGTGGAGAGTATGTGTATGACCATCCATTCCTTTGGGGATCAAAAAGAACAGGTCCGGACTTAGCTCATGAATCTCAAATGCTTCGTTCTGACGAATGGCATAAAAACCATTTGATCAACCCAAGAACTGTAGGTGGTGTACCAAACTCCATCATGCCAGCTTACCCATGGTTGTTTGAAGAATCACATAAAGTTGATGTAGAACAAGTTGTATCCAACATGAAAGCCCTAAAAGCCATTGGAGTACCTTACACAGAAGAAGACTTTGCAAATGCACCATCACTCCTCAAAGACAAAACCGAAGGAGAGGCGCTGGTTGCATACCTACAAAAGTTAGGAAAGGATTCAGCAGAGTTACAAAAAGGGATGAAGTAAAATCATGAACGAAGCAGACATTCTACTCGTTTATAAAAGTCTGAGATTGCCGGTTCTAGTAATCGCAATCTCATATATCACCTACTACGTTTATAAAAAACGTACGAAAGACGAAATGGAGAAACCCAAGTATAGAATGCTTGAGGAGGATTAATACGAATGAAAGAACCAAAAGAAGTAGACGGAATCTTCCAAGCCGATAACCCCATGCCCACTTGGTGGAAATTGGTTTGGCTGATCAGTATCATCGTTTCCATCGGTTACGTTGCATACTTTCACTGGTATTCTGAATGGCCGCAAGAAGTAGCTTTTGAAAAAGAAGTTGCAGAACATGAAGCACAATTCCCTGCAAAACAAGCAGTTGTTGTGAATACAGAAGATGGATCAAACCCTTACCGTGATGATGCAGTGGCAATTAAAGAAGGCGAAGGAACTTACAAACAAATTTGTTCCGCTTGCCATGGCCCAACTGCAGAAGGTGCTGTAGGACCAAGTCTTGTGGATAAAGATTGGATTCATGGGAACACTGACAAGGAAGTGTTTAACAACATCATGAAAGGAATTGGACCAGAAAGACAAAAACTGAACCGAGGGGGAATGCCTGCTTGGGAAGGTTTAGGTGCTGAAAAAGTTTATGCTGTGATGGCATGGCTTGCAACTAAAAACAGTAGTTTGGTAAAGGCTAAGTAAAGATGATCATTTCAAGACCACAAACAGGTAAAGTAAGAACACGAAGAAACTTTGTAATGAGTTTTCTCGTAGGTTTATTTTTAGTAGCTCCTTGGGTAGTGTTACCAGATGGTAGCCCTCTCATTCGGCTAGACATCCCACGCAGGGTGTTTCACTTATTTGGTGGTCTTTTTATTCCACAGGAAGGACTGATCTTATGGTTTTTCCTTCTCACGATGGGTCTTTCACTTTTCTTTTTTACCTCCGTCATTGGCCGTGTTTGGTGCGGATGGGGGTGTCCTCAAACAATCTACACCGATCTTTTCGACAGAATTGGTCGGTTTGTTTTAGATTCTAAATATGGGAAAAAGGATGCCTCAATCGTAGGTAAATATACCGTTTATTTTCTCTGGATCGTTGTTTCTTTTATCGCTTCCTTTCATTGGATTGGTTACTTTGTAAGCCCTTATGAAATGTTAGCCGACTATGTTAATCTCTCTTTTGTAAACCAAACATACTTTTACTTTATATTATTTTTTACTGCGGCAATGTTTATCGATATTGGATTCATTCGTGAACAGTTTTGTCGTTACGCTTGTCCTTATGCTAGGTTCCAAACTCTCCTTATGGATGAACATTCCTGGAACGTAACCTATGATTTCAAACGAGGAGAACCTCGTAGAGACGGAAAAACCAAAATTGGAGACTGTATTGCATGTAATATGTGTGTGGTAGTCTGCCCTACTGGGATCGATATCCGCGATGGACTTCAAGTGGGTTGCGTGGCCTGTGGGAAATGTGTGGATGCCTGCACTTCCATCATGGCAAGGGAAAATAAAAAAACTCTGATTGGATATTTTTCACTCAAACAAATTGAAACTGGTGATAAAATCAAATGGATCAGACCAAGAACGGTTATCTATGCAATCCTACTCACTGTTGTCATCACAGGAGCAATTTTCCAACTTCTCACAAGAACTCCTATGTCGATGATTGCTGCTTCTAACAAATCTATGCCTCCCATTTTAATTCCAGATAATAAAATTAGAGCTTTTGTTGCTCTACGCATTCAAAACATTGCGCCGGTCGAAAAAGAATTCCAACTTTCGGCCTTTGATACAAGACATGGAAAAGAAATCCTAATTCGTTCCGGTGAAGAAAATAACAAGTTCAAATTGGGATCAGGCGAAATCAAAAGTATTTCTGTGGTTTTGGAAACTCAATCTCTTACAGAGAAGGAGTTAAATGAAGGTTACCTACCCGGTTCCATTGTGTTAAATAATGCAGAGGATCCAGGCGAACGATTGGAGAAAAAACTCTCCTTAACATTACCAAGGAGGTAATGATGTTTAAAGAATTACACCCCAGTTTAAGAACGGCCATGTATGTGGTTCTATTTAGTTTTACAGCTTTAGTGGCAGCCACTTTTTACACCATTCGCCTAACCTACAAACATTTTGAGCCAGTAATGGACAAAAACTATTACGAAGTTGGTCTCAACTATGAAAAGGCCATCGAAAACCAAAGAGAACTTTTGAAACAAGGTTACTCAATCAAATCCAATTGGGATAAATTCAACATTCTTCCGTTAGGTGAATCAGAAATTTTAGTCCAACTCGAAAAAAATGGAACCCTTACCAATGCAAATTCGATGACAGTGTATTTAGAAAGGAATGCAACCACCAAGAATACAACAAGTTACGGATTAAAACCCACAGCCAGTGGATTTATTGGCAAAATTTCCCTTTTGGAAAAAGGAACTTGGAACTTACGACTTGTTTCAAACATTGATGGGAAATCCTTTGAAAGAGAAGGAAAAATCTTAGTTCAATGAACGAAGGTATATCTCTAACAACAAAAACAGAATGTGACCATTGTGGGAATCCAATCCGTTTGGTCGCAATTGAAGCAAAACTCGGAAACGATACAAAGGTTTTTTGTTGTGAAGGATGTGAAACTGTTTACTCTATCATCAACTCACTCGGTGGAAGTTATTATTACAACTTAAAAGGAAATACAAAACTCGATCCAGTTAGTATCGAAGATTCGGATACTGATATTGAAAACGAACTTGTATATGAGAAGTTTGTTCGTAAATCAGGAGATTTTTCTGAAGTATCAATCCAAATCACAAATATCCATTGTTCCGCTTGTGTTTGGATCAATGAAAAAGTTTTAAACGAAGAAGAAGGAATCCAATCCGCACAAATCAATTTTGCATCTGGTCGGGCTCGGATTCGTTTTGACCGTTCCAAAATCAAAATCTCAAAGATTCTTTCTCTCATCCGTAGCATTGGTTACAAACCTTTACTTTTTTCACCCACGGAAGGCACTCTAGAAAAAACCAAACAATTAAAGACCCTACTCCTTCGTATTGGTGTAGCTGGATTCTGTTTTGGGAATATTATGATCCTAAGTGTTGCTTTATATTCTGGATACTTCTCCGGAATTGATTTAGATATCAAACGTCTATTCCATTATGCTTCTTGGGTATTTGCAACACCTGCTTATCTTTATTCCGGATATCCTTTTATGTCCGGATTCTTAACAAGCATCAGACGAAGGACTCTTTCTATGGACTTCCTATTGTTTTTAGGAATATCCATGGCATATTTTTATTCTGTTTATGTAACACTCACCGACATTGGAGAAGTATATTTTGATTCGGTGGCTATGATTTACTTCTTTATTTTGATTGGGAAGTACTTCGAAGAAAAAGCCAGGGTGTTTGCTTCTGACAAATTAGAATCCATCCTTTGTAAACTTCCCGAAACCTCAGTGCGTGTCAATGGTGCTGGCGAAGATACCATCCCTAGTTCCGAAATCAAAATCGGAGATACCATTCGCGTGGCACCGGGAAAACGTATCCCCGTGGATGCGATACTTTTGTCCGAACAAACTTATGTAGATGAGTCTTTTTTAACGGGTGAGTCTTTACCAATTCGAAAGAGAAAAGGAGACTCGATCCTTGCAGGTTCCCTTGCTATGGACAATCCTGCTTTGATTGTAGCTGGTTCCGACTACCATGCCTCTACTCTTTCTTCTCTCAAACTGAGGTTAGAGGAAGCCCTACACCTCAAACCAAAATTACAAATTCTCACAGAACGCATTGCTTCTTACTTTATCTCTGTTGTTTTTGGTCTGGCCTTTCTTTGTTTTTTTGTTTGGTATTATGTATCCGGTGGGAACTTAGAACAAAGTCTTGTCACTACTATTTCTGTTTTGATTGTGGCATGCCCTTGTGCTCTAGGAATTTCTGTTCCAACAGCACTTGTAACCAATCATATACTCAATGCGGACAAAGGTGTCCTTTTAAAAAATCCTTCTGTAGTTGAGGCGCTCGCAAAAGCAAATACCATCTTTTTAGACAAAACTGGAACTTTGACTGAGGGTAAGTTTTTAGTGCGACAAGTTTCCGTAGCGGATGACCACCTACCACTTGTTTATCGAATTGAAAAAGAAGTGAACCACCCTTTAGCAAAATCACTCGTAAAATATTTAGAACCATTGAGTTCCGTAAAGGAAAGAGCAAAACAAATCCAATTGATCAATTTGGAAAACATACCCGGCCGAGGGGTCAAAGCCGAATTAGAAATCGATACAAATAAACTTTCTGTTCTTATCGGGAACCAATCTTTGTTTGAATCGGAAAATGTTCCTTTGGGAAAATTTCCCGAAGGAGAAGGGTCTTTGATATTTTTTGCGGTGGGCGGAACTTACTTAGGGAGTTTTTTACTCGCAGATGAAATCAGAACTGGGGCTCGGTCTTTTGTTTCCCTTCTCAAACATTTTGTCCCCAACATTTCTATTCTTTCAGGAGACCGGTACAGATCAGTAAAATACATAGCAGAATCTTTAGGAATTGAAAGGTATTCTTCTGACCTCTCTCCAGAAGACAAACGAAACCTGATTTGTACCGCACAAGGCAAAGGGAATGTTGTCATCATGGTGGGTGATGGAATCAATGATAGTTTGTCTTTGGCACAGGCCAATGTCTCTATTTCTCACACAGAAGCGGAAGACCTCTCACTCGAAAAATCAGATGTAGTTTTGACATCTGGAAATTTGAACGGACTCGTACATTCTTTGCTTTCTGCTAAAAAAACAAGAGAGGTGATTTTACAAAATATCATCATCTCCTTTTGTTATAATTCAATCATGTTACCACTTGCCATGTTTGGCCTTATGTTGCCTGTGATCTGTGCCGTGTTTATGGCATGTTCTAGCTTGACAGTGCTATTGAATTCTCTTTCTATTAGATATAGGATCCCCCAATGGAAGCCCTCTACTTAACCATCCCCATGGCAATGTGTATTGCCGCCTTTTTTCTCTATGTTTTTATCACAGCCTTTCGCAAAGGACAGTTTGAAGACATAGAATCTCCCAAATATAGAATGTTCTTTGAAGAAGAATATCCTACTGAAAGTAAACAAACCAAAACAAATTCACCTGATGGACCAACTAGCAAATCTTAGTTTTTTTGGCTCCATTTTTGTTTATGGATTTATTAGTAGTTTCCATTGTTTAGTGATGTGTGGTCCCTTTGTTTCCCTATTACAAACCGACAAAGGAAAAAATACTGCCATCTATCTCTATCACTTAGGAAGGGTGATTTCCTATACCTTTCTCGGTATGATACTTGGATTTCTTGGAAAAGGTGCCAATGCTTTAGGGGAATTAAGTGCCCTTAGAGGTGTGGCCGGAGTACTCACCTTTTTGTTTCTTATAGTCTTTGTGATCCGCACCTATTCTGCCAAATCAACTTCCTCCTTTGGTTCTTTACCACAAGGAATCCGAAAGTTTTTGGAAACCATACGTTCTCGGTTTAGTAAAAATGGCCTTGGGTTTGGAATTGGAATGGTGAGTGCCCTACTCCCTTGTGGAGTTCTGTATCCGGCTTATGCGGCTTCTTTTGCAACAGGTACACTGTTAAACGGTGGACTAGTGATGTTTTTCTTTTATTTAGGAACGGTTCCGGCCTTAACAGGTCTTGGTTGGGTTGTTTCCAAATGGAGACACCATATCCCTACAAAATGGATTCCGGCCTTTGGAACCATTGTGATTTTGACTTCTCTTGGTTTTTTACTTTATCGATTGTTTTTCCATTCTCATGGAGAGTCTTGCGACCATCTACTTTGATTTGTAAATGAATTTAGTTTGAATCAAACGAAATTGATACTTAGTATTTTAAAATCCTCTTCCCCGAAAGTATTTTTCTTTGAAATGACTTACTAGGTCTCGGTTGATTTTGGTTTCTGTATTATTTCCAATCACAGCAATGAGTTTTTTTGCTAAGTTTCTATCGTGGTCCATCAACCATTTTCTATATTGTGTATTTAAATCAGATTCTCCCACCAATATAAATTCGTTAGGTGACTGTAATGTATTTGTGATATCTTCAAAATCCCAGACATCAGATTCAATTGGTTTTTCCCAAGTTTTAGATCTCATTTGGTCTGATTCAAATTTGATCATTTCAATTCGTTTTTTGTTTAAATAGAGAATGCAGGCGTTCATACTTTCACTTCCCGTCTTTAGTATGACTACAAGAAAAGTAAAATCACTAGTTTTTTATAAAATTTCCAATTCAGGAACTCTTGACATTTATCATTGATAAATGTCAATCCATACTCAAACTCACAATTAATTCTGAATTCAGTTCATCAACCAAGTAATGAACATTAGTTGTAAGTTCCCTTGGTTCGATGACAAACTCATTTACAAAAAGTAAAGAAAACACCAAAGCGGACGCGACCACACCGGCATAAACTCTTCGTTTTGTTTTTTCGGTCTGAATTCTTCTTTTGGTAGTTCGCACCAAACGTAATTCAAAATCAGAATCATTCAAAAGTTGTTCCCATTTTTTAGGATTCTTGGAATTCATTTTTTCCTCCTGGTATATGTTTGCGGATCCACTCTTTGGTTCGGAACAAACGTGACTTTACCGTACCTTCCTTAACAGAAAGTTCCTTTGCTATTTCTTCCATGGTGTTACCAGACAAATACAAACGTAAAGTTTGGCGGTAAACTTCAGGGATCTGAGAAAGCATGGACTCAATCCATTCTTCTTTTTCGAAAGAAGCTTCATCTCGTACACCCAAAAGTTGAACCTTGTTTTTTACTAAATATCTTTTTGCTTTTTCTTCTTCTCGCAATCGTTTTTCATTCATACGAAGGGCTTCGTTACGAGCAATGGTATAAATCCAAGTGGATATTTTGGACCTTCCATCAAAACCACCCTTCTCTAAAGATTTAAAAGCCCGGAAATAAACTTCCTGGACCACATCTTCTGTTGCATCATCAAAACGGTCGATGAGTGTATCACCGACCGTTTTTAAAACCAAGTATTTGGTTTCTTTGACTACTGATTCGAAGTCAAACTCAGGCATTGTTTACTCTTCCGGTGGTTGGTGGCGGCTTGCGAAACGTTCCACTAGATCAGCAAATTTTTCCCTTTGTTCCGGTTTTAATACCGCATGGAATTCAACGAGTTTGGATTGGAAAAACTTGCGCATTTCTAAGTGGCGAGCTTCTCTTTCGTTACTCATTTTATCCAATTGTTTGGTATCAATTTTTTCTGCGCGGATTTGGGTCGCCATTTCTTTTGCCCAGGATTCATGTTTTGGTTTTGATTCCTTATGTTTGGCGATGAGTTCGGCTTTGATGGTTTCCAATTTAGCTTTTTGGGCATCATCTAAATCTAGTTTAGATGTGAGTTTAGAAGCCACCCATTCAATCCGTTTTTCGAAATCTTTATGTCCTCGGCAATTTCCAAAAGCAAATGCCATTACCGATACGAGACCGACGGTTGTTGTAATTTTTAAAACTTGTTTGAGAGAGATCATAAAACCTTCCTTGTTTGTTTGGTGAATATGACCCAGAAGATGGAAGGAGAGTTCCCTACCTCAGAAAAAAAGAGGCAGGGAAATAAAAAATTTAGATACTTGGAAGCGGATCCCCACTGATGTAACCATCTGTTTTCAAATCTTGGCAAGAGATGATATTTGCGACTGTTGGACCAAGAACCACACCTTTAAAACCTTGGATGTCAGAAACACACTGATCTACATCGGATTTAACATAGTATTTATCAGATTCAATTTTTGCAATGTCTGCTGCCACTAAACTTAACAAAGTAATATCAGGTCGACCCACAAGAACGATAGCTCTCACTAAATCCGCTTGGATGGCAGCATCTGTAATTCGTGAAGCAGCTTCCGAACCTTTTTCACGATCGATTGTTGCACCGAGTGGATTTAGAATTACGCAGTTGGTTAGCGAAATCGCTAAAGCAACAAAAAGTATTTTTTTTAACATAAATGTTTCCTTGGATGATGGTTTCACCAAATCTAAAGCATCCTGATTTGTGATTCAAGAAAAAACTAAATCAAATTACCTATTTAACTAGGATCAATCACCTACGATAAAGATAGTGAGATACCAATTGTTTTTCTTTTTTTCAAAAAATGCCCTGTAGTCAAGAGGACTACGCAAGAATCGATCACATACATATCCAGGTTTTCCTTGGGGCGTACAAATCTTTTTCCAATTACAATTACTTTCTTTTTCGAGCCTTCTTCCATCCAAATCATCTGCCTCTGCCCTAACAATTTGGTAACTGAGTTGTGTGATGGACTTAGATTCTTTAGAGGCATCTTCTCTCACATTTACATTTTTTCCGATCACGAGGTAATGTGTGAAAGGATCATAATCACCAGGGAAGGTTTCAAAAAAATAAGGGGCTACCATTTGGCCTTCTTTGTTTTGACGAAATCCCAACTTCACAACCTCATCCATCAATTCCCAAAAATTAGAAGTGGAAGGTTTTTCTGTTAGTTGGAACGATTTTAAAAAATCCTTTTTACCTTCTCCACCACCAATGGAAAAATAAATATCTTTGTCGATCACCTCTTCTAAGGCTTTTCGATCTTTGGTTTTCAGAATTTTTAGAAACTTGGTTTTAAATTCGTTAAAACTTTTGTCTTTCGCCGAATGGTCGATAGGTGCTAAGGTCTTTGGTGGGAAAGGATCACAAGGCAAAAGAACTGCGGGCAAAAGAAAGGAAACCAGAACGATTGTGTATTTCAGCATAAAACTTGCCAAAATCTTAATCCAAACAAATTAGGAATCAATTCTTTTTCGATACATTTACCGCAATCACACACTGTTTTGTAATCCCAAGATTCTCTCGAATTTCTTCTAAGGAAAGTTTTTTCCGTTTGAGTTCACAAACTCTTAAAAACAGGTCGGCATACTCTTTGTCCAATTTTTCGCCATCTTCGTCTTCTTCTGTCAAAACCAGTTTGGCAATGTCAACACAAGACCTTTCCGATTCTGGTAATAACTGGAAGATGGTTTTTACGGTTTCTTCCTTTTGTTTGCAAGAAACACCATTTGGCTGTTTTTCCTTTCCCAAAATTGGGAAAAGGCAAAGGAGGGAAATAGAAACAAAAACTGAAAATCTAATTTTAGACATCGGCAACATAAATCTTCTTCCCATTTGGATTTGGTCGAGTATCTTTCGTCCTATCCAAGAGAAATTAAAAACTTATGAACCAAACCACGCGCCGAGAACACGACCTTTTGGGGGAACGAGATCTCCCCGCGGATGTTTATTGGGGGATCCATACTCTCAGAGCCTTGGAAAATTATCCCATTACCGGAAAAACCATTGGAACCTACCCCGACCTAGTGCGAGCCCTCGCCTATATCAAACGGGCTTCCGCCAAAGCCAATTTACAATTGGGATTACTTTCTAAAGAAAAAACAAAGATGATTTCGGATGCCTGTGATCGGATCCTCGCAGGTGAGTTTCATTCCGAATTTGTGGTGGATGTGATCCAAGGTGGGGCAGGAACTTCCACCAATATGAATGCCAATGAAGTGATCACAAATATTGCTTTAGAAATGTCAGGTTTCCCAAAGGGGGACTATAGTCACTTACATCCGTTAAACGATGTAAACATGTCTCAAAGTACAAATGATGTTTATCCAACATCACTCAAAGTTGCAGCAGTATTCGCTATTAAGGGACTACTATCAGCTATGGATGAACTCCAATTTGCTTTTCGCAAAAAATCGGATGAATTTCAAAGTATTTTAAAAATTGGTCGAACCCAATTACAAGATGCAGTTCCTATGACCTTGGGACAGGAGTTTTCTACTTATGATGTAATGTTGGGTGAAGATATCAGCAGACTGAAAGAAGCAACATCTCTGATTGGTGAAATCAATTTGGGAGCTACTGCCATAGGTACCGGTATCAATACAGACATTCGTTATTCACAAATTGTAACTAACATTTTAGCAAATGACACTGGTCTCAGTCTCGAAGCAGCACCAAACTTAATAGAGGCGACCCAAGACACTGGAGCCTTTGTCCAATTATCTGGTGTTCTCAAACGAATTGCCACAAAACTTTCTAAAATTTGTAATGATTTGCGACTTCTATCGAGTGGACCACAAGGTGGGTTTAACGAAATCAATCTTCCTGCTAAGGCCGCTGGTTCTTCCATTATGCCTGGAAAAGTAAATCCTATCATTCCCGAAGTTGTGAACCAAATCGCTTATGAAGTAATCGGAAACGATATCACCATCACCATGGCATCGGAAGCGGGACAATTACAACTCAATGCATTTGAACCCATCATTGCTCATAGCCTTTTCAAAAGTATTGAACACCTAACAGCAGGTTGTAAAACACTAAGAATGAATTGTATTGAAGGAATTACTGCCAACAGGGAACTTTTGGAGACACGAGTCAAAACATCAGCGGGTCTTGCCACAGCGCTCAATCCTTATATTGGATATGAAAATGCAACCCTTGTTGCAAAGAAGGCACTTTCGGAAAACCGGTCTGTAGAATCCATTGTTTTGGAACTTGGGTTATTAGAAGAAAAAAAATTAAAGGAAATCCTAAGTCCTGAAATTCTTACATCCCCTCATACACTTTGAGGTTGGATTATTTCTTGATTTCTTTTCTCTCTTCAGAGAAAATACGCTCGGATCAATTCGCAAATTATGAAACAATTAAGTATGGTATACCTAGTTGAAGATGACATGATCACAACATTTCTCATCAAAACATTGATGGAAAAATTTTCATTTGCAGATGAAATTCATGGATTCCACAACGGAGAAGAGGCCTGGAATGCACTCCTAGCTGGTTCTGCCGATCCCGATATGGTCTTTTTGGACTTAAATATGCCTGTTATGGACGGTTGGGAATTTTTAGAAATTGTCAGCAAACACCCCAAATATGCAAAACTCCCGATCTACATCCTGACCTCTTCCATTGACCCGACGGACAAAGCCCGGTCAGAAGAATTCAAAAATGTAAAGGGGTACCTAGTAAAACCGCTTTCCCTCAAAGATTTACAGTCCATCAACCCTTCCTTGGGCTAATGAGACATATTTTTTTCTTTAGTTTTTCCCATCCTGGTCGATCCTAAAGATGTGAGACTAACGGACATCCCTTCTGTAACTTCTGTTTTGAACCGGATGGAATCCCTTTCCAAACTTTCAGAAAACCCCAAATCTCTCGTTTCCTTTCCTGATGTTTTAGAGAAGGAATGGAACCGGTCGAGAACACAAGAAGTCCTTCCTACAAATATTACAAATGCCAAACCAGGGGAAATCTCCCTCCCCTTCCCAGAAACAACGGGATCTCAATCTCCTACTTCCAAACAAACAAATGCAATGCCCAAATCCAACGATATTTTGGAAACCATTGAGTCCATTGCAAAATCCCAAGGGATGGATCCTAACCTAGTGAAGGCGATGGTCAAAGCAGAATCGGGATTCAAACCAAAAGCAGTTTCCCCGAAAGGTGCTATGGGTCTCATGCAACTGATGCCGGAAACTGCAGAATCTTTAGGAGTGAATGATCCCTTCAATCCGGAAGAGAATATCGGTGGTGGGGTAAAATTTCTAAAGGGGCTTATGAAAGAATTCAAAGATCCGGAAAAGGCAATTGCTGCTTACAATGCAGGACCCGGTGCAGTAAAACGTTACAAAGGCATCCCTCCTTACGAAGAAACACAAAAGTACGTAAACAAAGTGAAACGATACTATAAAGACTTTAGTTCATAAAAGTTTTTAACAGTTCTTAATAGAAAGTTAAGTAACCAAATTTTTTCTGTAAACTAGCTGTATAAAGATCAAATGGGCGTTTGGTGGGAATCTCAAGCCATGCCTCGTCTACTTTTTTTACAATAAAATTTAAACTCTTCTCATTTCGAATCTTTTCTGCTGTGGTTCTTTGGATGAGAACATCATCTTCACTGATGGGAACAATTGCAAAAGCTCTCGAATTCCTTCGAAAAAGACCAGATTTTTGGACTAATTGGATGTCTTGGTTCCAAATTCCATCCACATACAAAAACGATTTATCAGAAACAGTTTCTTCTCGCATGTATTTGGTTTTGGTTCCCGTTTGGAAATAAAAGGCAAAAGAAAACTCTTTTGGTAAATAGATAGGATCTGATTTTAAAATAAGAGCTTGGCCAAAAGCTTTGGTTAGATTTTTGGATTGGAGTTCCCAAGGTTCTTTGTCCGAAGCATTTAGATTTTTGAATATAAAATAAATGGAAACCGCGATGGAAAGAACCACCACAACTGATGCGGTGATGGTGTTTAGTTCTTTTTCAGTTTTTAATAAGATATGCCCGATCCCTAATACAACTAGTGGCAAAAGAATCAGAAGTGCTGATGAGTACCACGTTTTGAATAAAAACCCAATGGAGTTTTGTCCAAAAAAATCTGAATAGGAAAAGTAAATGAGAGAAAGGATAAAAAATCCAAGATACCCTAATAAAAATAAAAAAGGTACATTTTTCTTTTTATAAAACACAGATGTTTTTTGAGCAGCTTTCCTAGATCCACGGATTCCCGTAAAAATCACAAAGAATGTAAATCCCAAATAAAACATGATGAAACTAGAAAAGAAAGCAAGAGCCGTAAACGTAGGAAAAATCAGAAGGTCAGTCATCTTTTCTAACCGGAAGGTCAAAAAAACTAAAAGTAAAAATACAAGGCAAAGTGTTTCCGTAAAATAGGAAGTAGGAAATCCATAAGAAAAAGGTAAAAAAGCGGCCAGATAAACCAAAAGATAATGGTTTCGTTTCCACTCTGTGGAGCGAAGGAGTAACATAAACAAATGTAGGAAAAGGCTGTAAAAAAGTCCGGCTAACACAAGAAAGGATGGAATATAATTCATCCCAAAGAGTTTTTTCCATGCCACCACAAACCAGATGGCAAGAGGTTCCCGGGTGGAAACAAGTCCCCCCTCTTCCGTGGCTGACTTAATATTGGCCAAAAATTCCCATTCCGTTTCTGTTGTAGGGAAAGGTCTAAAATAAGAGAACAGAGCAAAGCCCAAACTTAAGAGTAAGATGCTAAAAAAGAAAGGAAGTGGTGAAAAAGGTTTTGGGTCTCGCATCTTGGAAAAGGCTCAAATTGCCTAGTCCTGTATAAATTTTTAGGTGAAAATATTCCAGAAGATTTTCAATTATACATAGAATTTATAAAACGAGGCAAATAATGTCCGCCGAAAAAAAAGAATACCTTCTCGTGGACGAGAATGGACAGGGAAAACCTGACAAACCATGGATTTTTAGGACCTATGCTGGGCATACGAATGCAAAAGCCTCCAATGAGTTGTACAGAAAGAACCTTTCTAAAGGCCAAACAGGGCTTTCCATTGCCTTTGATCTCCCAACCCAGTGTGGTTATAGTTCCGACCACGAAGTATCACGTCCAGAAATCGGAAAGGTGGGAGTTCCTATCAATTCACTGGAAGACTTTCGCATTTTATTCGACCAAATCCCGATTGAAGAGATGAACACTTCCATGACCATCAATGGAACTTCCATGTGGTTACTTTCGCTATATGTTGCCCTTGCAGAAGAACGTGGTGTTCCTCTAGAAAAACTAAACGGAACCACTCAAAACGATCTCATCAAAGAATATTTAGCAAGAGGGACTTACATTTATCCTCCGAAAGACTCCATGAAAATCATCGTGGATATGTATGAGTATTCTTTACACAATATCCCAAAATGGAACCCATCTAACATTTGTTCTTACCATTTACAAGAAGCTGGGGCAACTCCTGTTCAAGAACTTTCCTTTGCACTTGCCACAGCCATTGCTGTGTTAGATGCCATCAAAGAAAGAAATTGTTTTTCTGATGACGAATTTGAGCAGTGTGTGGGTCGAATTTCCTTCTTTGTAAACGCTGGAATTCGTTTTGTAGAAGAGATGTGCAAAATGCGCGCCTTCACCGAGATGTGGCAAGAGATCACGACAGAACGTTACAAAGTAAAAACTGCTAAGTACCGAGTGTTCCGATATGGAGTGCAGGTAAACTCTCTTGGACTTACGGAAGAACAACCAGAAAACAATGCATGGAGAATTCTCATCGAGTCTCTTGGTGTGACACTTTCTAGAAATGCAAGATGCCGTGCCCTCCAACTTCCTGCTTGGAACGAAGCATTGTCCTTACCAAGACCTTGGGACCAACAATGGTCACTTCGTTTGCAACAAGTTCTTGCTTATGAAACAGACCTTTTGGAATACCCAGACATCTTCGAAGGATCCAAAGTCATTGAATCCAAAGTTAAGGCTCTCAAAGAAGAAGCAAAACTTGAAATTCAAAAAATCGTAGATATGGGTGGAGCCCTCGTTGCCATTGAAAATGGTTATATGAAATCTCAACTTGTGAAATCACAGACAGAGAGACTTTCTAAAATCAATTCCAATGAACTTGTGATCGTTGGTAAAAACAAATGGACTGACGGAATCAAATCTCCACTGATGACTGACTCTGATGGTGGAATTTTCAAAGTAGATCCGAAATCCGCAGAACAAACATTAAATGTTCTTGGAGAAGCAAAATCTCGCCGTAATGCCGATCTTGCTAAAAAGTCATTAGAAGACTTAAAACAAGCTGCCAAAGACGGAAAAAACCTAATGCCATTCTCCATTGCTTGTGCCAAAGCACTCGTCACCACAGGGGAATGGGCAGACGCACTTCGCGAAGTGTATGGGGAATACAACCCACCAACCGGTGTCGATGGACAAAAACTCTTTTTGTCGGACGATAAAGTTTCTACAGTTCGTGGAAAAGTAGAAGCCTTTACCAAGGCAAATGGACATAGACCAAAAATCGTTGTGGGAAAACCAGGACTTGATGGTCACTCCAATGGTGCGGAAATGATTGCTGTTTCTGCAAAACACAGTGGTTTTGATGTGATTTATTCAGGGATTCGACTCTCTCCTGAAGAAATCGTACAATCTGCAGTGGAAGAAAATGCCAATGTGATTGGACTCTCTATTCTTTCTGGTTCTCACAAAGAAATCGTAAAACAGTTGTTTGATGAACTAACACACTACAAGGCAAAAATCCCTGTTGTGATAGGCGGAATCATTCCTGAATCCGATTTTGATGAACTGAAAAAAATGGGAATTCGAGAAATCTTCACTCCAAAAGACTATGATCTTATGTCGATTATGGAAAAAATCATCGACATTGTATCTGTCGAACCTGCCCTCGTTTAAGAACGAAAAGCAGTTTCTACTTTTATCCTTCTTCCATTGTGGATTTTTACGAATCTACAGTGGAAGATCCACTACCCTAATTTATTTTATGTTTTTAATGGCAACCACCCTTGATTGATACCCAAGAATCATTATCCCAACTGGTTTCTGAGGCACTACTCGGCGAAAAGTATCCAATTGCAAAAATCATTTCAAAAATTGAGACGGAAAAAAATTTAGAATTTCGTGAATCCTTATTCCATGAACTTTCAATTCAGAATCCGGATTCCAAAGAAGGACTTACAATTGGGATCACAGGAACACCAGGTGCCGGCAAATCCTCGTTACTCGGCGAGCTTTGTAAACTTTTTTTAGATTTTGCACCCAATAAAAAAATGGCTATTGTTGCCATTGACCCTTCTTCCAACGTCAGTGGAGGGTCCATTCTCGGTGATCGAACAAGAGTCACTCTTCCGAGAAGAGACACTCGTATTTATTTTAGGTCCCAACCGTCCCAATTGGAACTGGGAGGACTCAATCCTTACACCTTTCATGTCATCCGTTTCTTAAGAAGAATTTTCGATTACGTATTTGTGGAAACAGTAGGAATAGGCCAAAACGAAATTTCAGTTTCTCTTATTTCCGATTTATCCTTTCTTGTGATGCAACCTCTAGGTGGTGATCAAGTTCAATTTATGAAGTCAGGGATTATGGAAGTTCCAGAGGCATTTATCATCAACAAATGTGATGAAGAGTCTTTGGCAAATTCTAGTTATTATATGTTAGAATCCACTTTGGAATTCATCAAAGATATCCTTCCTGACCAGTCCCTTCCGCCTATCTTCAAAACTTCGGTTACCAAACGAAAAGGAATCGAGGAACTATTAAACTACATTTTAAATTACCAAAAACGAAAGGATAAAAATACAGAAACTCTCACCCAACTTATGCAGTGGATTCGGAATGAATATGGCAGATGGGGAATCTCCATTTGGGAAGAATTGGAATCTTCCAAATGGAACCAGGCTGTGAAACGAAATCCACTGGGTGGGATTCAGAAATTAAAGTATGAAGAAGAAGAACGTAAAATCGTTTCACTCATCCAAACAAAAATCAAATAAGGACTTTTAAAAAAACCTCTGGGATGGGGCAGGGTTTTCTTTCCGCATAATCAAAAAATACAATGGCTGTTTTGGCTCTCGCAATTTCTTTTCCCCCATTTTTATGGGTAATCACATAAACCATTTCCAAAGATTTTTTGGACACATTGTCCACAAAAAGTTGCATCATTAAATCATCTGGGAAAAAGGCCTCTGATTTATAAACAATGGCCACATCCGATACCACAATCCCCTTCCCTTCTACATTGATTTCTGTCCATCCATGCGAATGGAAAAACCGGGCTCGGCATTCATGGGTTAAGGTCAATATGGCATCATGAGCAAGATGGCCTGCGAAATTAATATCCGAGATTCGAACACTTAAGTCCGTAGAATAAATTTGTTTTTCTGGAATATCGATAGAAATTCTAGCCACTAGTCAACATACCATTTGTATCTTTCATCAACTAACTTAGATTCTTCTTTCAAACGATCTGCATTCCAACCTAATGTTTTTGCGATTTTTTTGTCTAACCTAGTTCGTTCTAAAGGATCAAGCGTCCCTACAGTACCAACTCCAGACCTTCTAAAATAAAAATCTGTTAAATGAAAGATATCTTCATGGATTACCATAGATTCAACTTCTTCTTCATAATAGATCTCTCCATTAGGGATCCGGTAAGAATCCTTACCTTCCAAGGATAAAATCTTCCAAGAGCCGCTACCATAACGACGTGCCAATGTTTCTAACTTCACACCTGAAACTTTTGGATACTTAAATTGTAATTCATTTACTAGTTCTTTTAAACTTTGGTATCGTCCACCTAGTAGTGGCGTAAATTTGGTGGCACAAGGAGATTCAGTCCCTTTGGAATAAATATCTATTGCATTCACTAAACTTTCTGCAACGGCTCGACTGGTAGTATATTTTCCACCTAACGCCGAGAAGAATCCAGGGAATCCTTCTTTTTCATAATGAAAGATTTCGGATTTTCTCGAAGCAGAATAAGTCCCTTCCGTACTTCCTGGATCTTCCACTAGTGGACGGAGGCCACCGTAATAATAATCCACATCTTTTAAAGTGAGTTTTGCAAAACCAAAACTATAATTCACTTCATCTAATAGATCTACAAGTTCGGATTGTTTGACTTTGAACGCATCTGGATCATCGTCGTAAGCAGTATCCGTGGTTCCTACAATGGTTTTACCACGCCATGGAATGACAAAAAGATGAGACCCATCTCTTTTGGATAACACGACACATTCATTTCCACAAATGTTTCTGACTACCGCATGGATCCCCTTGGAACGAACGAGTTTTTTCTCTGCTGTGACACCCGTCATGGATTCGATCACATCTGCCCAAGGACCTGCTGAATTCACAACAACCTTAGTAGAAACTAAAACCTTTTTTCCTGTAAGGGAATCTGTTAACCCAACCGTATAACCACCGCTATTTTGCTTTTTTAAGGTAGTGACTGCCAGGTAGTTGAATGCATGAGCACCCTTTTCCTTTGCGGATAAAATAAATTCCGTTGTATGTTTTTCTGGATTGGGATTGGCATAGTCGTAGTATTGAAAACTCCCTTTCAAGGATTTTCTATCGAGTCCTAAAACTTTGTAAATGGTTTCTCCCAAAGAGTTCCATCGGTACCTGGGCAATCGAACATCGGCATCGATCTCCTCATTACGATCAAAGGAAAGGGCATTGTATAGTTCCATTCCCAAAAATAATTGGATCCGTTGGAACCAGGAACGAATTGGGATGATAAATCCCATAGGTCTTACTGCATGAGGAGAAATTTTTGCAAGGTATCGTCTTTCAGAAAGTGATTCACGAACTAATCCAAATTCTAAATTCTTTAAGTACCTAAGTCCACCATGAATGAGTTTAGAAGTGGCTTGGCTCGTTCCAGATGCATAATCATTTTTTTCTACAAGTAAACAATTGTATCCGCGGAGAGTTGCATCCCAAAGAACATTCGCTCCCGTGATCCCACCGCCGATGATAATGATATCATATTCTTCTTTTAAATTTTTTAGACGTGAACTTTCATTTTTTGTAATTTGTTTCATGGTATTAACATTTGATAGGCAACACTTTTGGTAAAACTTTGAAATGGGCAGGAAGTTGGCCCATATTTTCACCATCCACATCGATAAAAACGTCTTCCTCAGACTCAGCAGTTAACTCAGTGATTTGTTTAGAGATGACTTTTGAATCATCAGACAATTTTCCCCGATACAAATATCCAAACTTCCTAAGGGTTTCCATCACTGTTACATCTTGAATTGCAAGAAAATCCATTTTCCCATCATCCAACTTTGCTTTGGGCGCAAACCACATCCCTCCACCAGCATACTCGCCATTTGCACAAACAATAAGGCGACATTTATTAGTGATTTTTTCGAATTTAGAAAGTGTAAGAGAAATCTTTTTGTTCGTGTAAGTAAATAAACAGAGAAAGGAGTACAATAAAAAAACACCTTTCCCACCTATGATGGAAGCAAGCCTTGATCTATTGACTTTATAAACGACTTCACCACCCATTCCAACATCTGCCAAATTTAAACATAGATAATTACCCTTTGTTTTGTCAGCTTTGGTGTAAGTGACTGCAATCAAATCAATGATTCTTTCTTTGCCTTCCAGAATTTGTTCCAGTGCTTTGATTGGATTTTTCGGGACTTTAACAGTTTTAATAAAATCGTTTCCTCTTCCTGCAGGAATCGGACTAAAGATAACATTTTTATTGATTAATTTCCCGTTTTCGAAAAGTCCATTGATGATATTAGAAAATGTTCCATCACCACCAATCCCAACAATCCAATGAAACCCTTGTTTTACGGATTCATTGGCAATGTCACGAGCGGCTTTCTCTTTGGTTGTGGCTTCAAATTCATAAGGGATTCCTTTTTTTTGTAACTCCGGTTCCACCCGTTTCCAAACTTTTGCAGAAAGACCTCCGCCGGATACAGGATTTAGAATCACTTTCATCTTTTTCATCAGGTCTCTCCTTTATTTCCAGAAAACAGCCCATAAAATAATACATGTTCAATTGTTTCTAAATAGGCTTTTTCACTTTTAATTTCATTTTGAAAATGCCCTTCCAGAATCACTTCCACAGCACCGCGAATCATACCCCAAGCCACTGCGACGTTGGGATAAGTTCCTCGGGAATTAATTAAGTTTTCTTGTTTTGCCTGTTTATAGATTTTTTCTAAAAGTGTTAGGCGGTTGGTTCTTTCATCCGTTAAAAGTTTACGCATGTCTTCAGAAACGTTATTAATGTTTAAGTTCACTCCGCATTGCCTAGCAACAACATACATATGGCGATCACCCAAACAATGATCGATGTAAGCCCTGATTGCTTTTCTAGACATTTCAATCGCAGACGGTTCATCAAAAGATTTTTCCAAACGTGTACGAAGACGTACATAATCTTCATACTGGATTCTTGCCATCAAATCATCTTTACTTTTGAAGTGGAGATAGATCGTTCCCCTCCCTATCTCCAATTGTTTTGCAATATCATCCATCTTAACAAGAGATGGATGTTTGGTTCTAAATAGTTCAATTGCACAGTTGAGAATATCTGATTCTCTTTGTGCAAACTCACGTTTTTTCCTTTCAGAAACACCCATTATTTAAGTCCTAAGAGTCCACCTGGATTCATAATTCCTTTTGGATCGAAAGTTTTTTTCAATGAGGACAAAATTCTAAGACCTTCTTTCCCCACTTCCCCTTCCATCCATGGAGATAACATACGCCCAATCCCATGATGATGAGACAATGAACCTCCATGTTTATGGATACTGTCTATGATTCCTTTGTGAAATTTAACAAAATCTGTGATTTCATTTTTTCCATTGATTGGGCTTAAGAAAATAAAATACAAATTGGCTCCGTTTTCATAAGCATGGGATATATGAACCATACAAGAAGTATTCTCATGACTTTTAATATATGCTCTTGTTTTTTCCCATAACTCATGCAGGTTTGACCAACTAACAGCAGTCTCTAAAGTATCTATTCGAATCCCTTCATCCATTAAATAATCTCTAAGATAAGCACTCGAATATCTTTGGTGTAACCATTTGTTTACAGGAGACTCACCTGTTGAGAACCCACCGTTTCGTTTTGCAATTTTTTTGATCTTCTTCAAAACTTGTTTTGCGTAAGCCGGATCACCATCAACGATGATATGCATAAGAGATCTTTCCATTGGTTTGTAACCAATGAATCGAAGGAAATAATCTTCTTTTCCACCGTGAAGCCCACTCATATGAAAAGAAATGTCTGTTTCTTCTGGGTCTTGGATACGGAAGAAATGTGGTTTCCCAAAACCGGCTTGCATCACATCTCTCATTGTTTCCACAGCCTTTTCAAAGTTTTTAAATATAAAAGATCCTTTGGCAGAATTTTCAGGATGAAATTTCCGAATCTTTAAAGTGGCTTTGGTAATGACCCCAAAACTTCCCTCTGTTCCTAGAAACAAACGAAATAAATCGGGACCGATGGATGCAGCAGGATAGGCTTTTGATTCAAACTTACCGGAAGGTGTAATCGCTGTTAGACTAAGGAGGATATCTTCCATTTTCCCATAACCGGTGGAAGCTTGCCCGGCTCCTTTGGCAGCGATCCAACCACCAACTGTGGAAAACTCAAATGATTGAGGGAAGTGACCACAAGTATATCCACGTTCGTTCAAGTGTTTTTCTAAAACAGGGCCATACACTCCTGCTTCCACAGTAACAGTAGAATCAATTGCGTTGAATTCAAGGATCCGATTCAAACGAGATAAATCTAAAGAGATTCCGCCTTTTGGAGCTTGTAATGCTTTTGTGACCGAGGATCCAGCTCCAAAAGGAATCACAGGGATTTTACCTGCATTGGCAAGTGCAATGATAGCAGTTACTTCTTGTTCCGACTTTGGTGATACAACTACATCAACAACATCTGTAACTTCACCGAATCTAGCTTTGTATATTTCTGTATAAAATTTACCGATGGAATGTTTTGCTCGAGAGGCATCATCTAACGAAACATTGTCTTTACCAACAATTTGTTTTAATTTAGCCAGAGTCGCTGTTGTAATTTTTGATTTTTTTAAAGTGGAAAGAGGGAGTTCTCCTTTGGGGAACGAAGCTTTAAACTCTTTATCTACAGGGAACTGCCCTTCCAAAAATTTCAATGTATGTTCTGGTAGTTTTTCTTCTACATCGGGAGATCCCCATTTATAAATATTCCGAGTTTGCATATTCGTATCCAAAAATTCTTATTTGTTCCAAAATTTGAACCAAGTTCAATATTTGACAACCAAAATACCTAAGGCAATCAAAAATCTTTAACCGCGAAATTCCTTAATGTACTCCGCTCTCACCTGATCCACAAAGTCATTTGTTAGATTGGTTCCAAATAATACAGATAAAGTTTCAACAAGCACATCGTCCAAATCAAACCCAATAAGAATCCATTCCATTAGTTCAAATGTAATGTCTAGTGCTGGTGTTGGATTTAACTCTGATTTACCTTTTGCAATCTCTAACAAGAGGTTGGTGATGCTGCCAAATTCTCCCTTTTCGATGAGGGAACGAATCTCTGTTGGATAAGATACCATTAACTTTTGTTTCATGGCATTGGGTGTGAAAATGATCTGGTCTTCAGTGAGATCCAGAGCTTTTAATAGATGGTCTTTTAGATTTTTTTCTGAATGATGGCTTTCTTGCCAAACAAGTAGAATTTTCTCTCCTACGAGAGAATCTTCAAACGGTAAAAAGGGATAAGGTTTTTTATCCATAAAATGCCCAGGGGGACACCCTCCTGGGGTCACAAACTAAATTATTTTTTTGGAGGCACAACTGCATCTTTACAAGTTTTAGAAAGTGTGAATTTAACAACAGTTTTAGCAGGAATTACGATCGCTTCACCAGTTGCAGGGTTTCTTCCTTTACGTTTTGGACGATTGCGTTTAACAAGTTTTCCTAAACCAGGAATGATGAATGCACCGTTTTTCTTAGTTTCTTTATACGCGAGATCAACAAAGGAGTCGAGGAACGCAGCTACGTTCTTTTTGGTCATACCAGTTATTTCAGCTAGTTCACTGAGCATTTCGGACTTCTTCATTGGGGTAGGAGTTGTTGCCATACTTTGATTTTCCTCTAAACCATTTAACGGTTACACATTATTTATAAAACTACATGATTTGGTACAAGACTAAATTGATTTTGGATACAATTTTTCTGCAAATTTCCTAAGAAAAACGAAGTTTTTGCAAAAAAACCTTTATTTCCCTAAGGAAAATGGGAATTTCTTCCAAAACTCATGACTTCACCCAAGTATAAAAAGGTCGTAGTGGTATTCAAACGTACCAAATACGAATTGGATTTGGAAACTTATGGCTCCATTCAAGCCTATAAAGAAGTCGCACGCCAAAATCCAGAAGTCTTTGAAAGGACTTTTGAATCACACGAAAGGCAATTACAATCTCGAGAATTTCTAAAATCCCAAGTATTTCCAAGCGCAGACTTTGTATTTCGAGAAAACTTTGACCCCGAGGATGGAACCAAATACGATTTGATCGTGGCTCATGGCGGTGATAACCACTTCACTTATGTGGCTCATTTAGCAGGCAAAACTCATTTAATCGGCTGTAATTCCGATCCTGATTCTTCAGTTGGAGCCCTCCTCGGTTTTACCGCAGAAGAATTAAAAGAGGCAACAAAAAACAATTTCAAACAAACGAAATTAGAGTCATGGTCACTTCTTGATACTGAAATTCAATATCCTAATGGAACCAAACTCAAAACAGTTCCTGCCATTTGCGAACTTTCTGTCCGAAACAATAGTCCTGATCTCACTTCAAGGTTTTGGATTTCTTACCAAGGGAAAAAAGAAGAACAAAAATGTTCAGGCCTCCTTGTTTATACAGGAGCCGGTTCCACAGGTTGGATCACCTCCTGTTTTCCCAAAAAATTCGCAGCTTTTTCCAAACATGAGCCGTTTTTCCATGTTTATTCTCGAGAAATTCGAGTGAAGTCCCGAGAAACAGAGTTTTCCTTGGCAGATTTCAGGGCTTTGGATCAAGTGGAAGTTATTTCTGAAATGAACGGTGGATTGGCCGTCGATTCCCTTACGGAAAGACATTATCCTTTTCCACCTTATGCCAAAGCGACAATTCGTTTATCGCCTGAGAAATTATTTGTAATTGTTCCGCTAAAGAGAGGGGAATCCATGCAAGACTTACCATACGAAATAGAACAAAAACGCATCAATGGAACCGTCATCGTCCAAATCAAAGGTCGTATGGAGTCGGGTCCACTCGATCGAATCACTCAAACGATCTTAGATGAAATGGTCGGAACCGATAGAAAACATCTGATTCTGGATTTTTCAGAGCTCAGATACATATCGAGTCTTGGAATTCGAATGATTTTAGATGTAAAAATGAACTTACAAAAAAGAAATAAAGAGATGGCACTCGTAGGAGTGACTAGTTCCATCCTCCAAGTATTTCATTTGTTAGGACTTTCCAATGCTTTTCAATTTTATAATGACCGTGAGGATGCATTGAAGTCATTTGAGGAGCCATCTAAGTCCTAGATGTCTCCAAAAATCTCGGTTTGGATCTCCAATTCGGTTTTTATATCTTTTATAGTTATTTCTCTACTCTATTCTATTGTTCATTTTGAAAATAGTTACTTAAAATCTGAAACTCTGACTCTATCAACTGAGAAAAACAGAAGTTTTGCGATTGTCCAAGAACTTTCACGTGTCAAAAACCAATTCCCCATTGCCTACCAATGTCACTATAGTTTTGGACTGAGTAACGGTTCGTTATACGAAATTACGGAACGGATTCCCTATTCTATCTACAAAAGACTTCGGTTAGGTGATACGATTGAGGTTTATAAAAAAGAAATTAGGATTTTTGGGAAACAAACGGCAATTTCGCAAATCAGAGGGAATGATGAATCACTCCCTCTTTTGGAAAACTTAGAAAAGTATTTTTTATACGGGTTTATCTATTTACTCGTATTAGTTGGTGTTACCCTGTTTACTAGGGTTTTGGGATTACTATCTCGAATTTATCCTTCGAAGCAAAAACCAACTGAGACTGACGAGATTGTTGCAAATAAAGTTCAGGATTAACATCAAAACTCACAAAACACATATATTTATCATGTTTTACGATGTACATATATTCTAAATAGTTTAAATGCGTGTTTTGTGTCATAAAACCACGGAGCCATTTACTTTCTCGATACACTCTTTCATATTGAACATTCGTAGCATCGATTTTTTTAATCGCTTCCACTGATTCTTTAGAATAATCGCGGCTCATGATTTCTTTTTTTAGCGTCTTAATCAAGTTATATTCTAGTTTTGCTTTATTAGGTGGCAAATTTTCAGGGCGGGTTTTATAGTAGTATTCGAATAACTCTTTATCCTGTCCCTCTTTTGCATCGTGATTCTCTTGGTTCACATCGGTAGAAGTAACTTGTGGTTTGGTATCCTGTGCAGAAATAGAGGCAACTGCTACAAATAACACAAGGGCAATAGGAAGGGATTTTTTTAAGAGTTCCATAGTCTTTATTATCGGAATCCCAATAGAAATTTCAAAATAAAATTTTCTGTTTTCAAAAAGAGAAACAAGGTTCAAAACAGGTTTATCATGTCGATTCCCCCACTCATTACCTTCCAGGAGGACTTCCTTTCCGGAAAACTAATTTCCAAAGAATATGTCCACTTTTCGGAAATCGACTGCCCGGAACTCGATGTGTGGATAGGAAGGATAGTTCGGAGTATCTCTTTAGAATTCCTCCATGAGATTCTATTTACAATCCTAAGTGAACTACTAGTAAACGGATGTAAGGCTAACGGGAAACGTGTTTTTTTCGAGGAACAGGGTTTGAATCTTTGGGATCAAAACGACTACAGCCGAGGAATCCCTCTTTACAAAGATGAATTTGGCCACAATCGCAAACGAGTCTTTTTGGCCCTAGACAACTCACCATACAAAATAACCCTAAGCACAATTTTCAAAGAAGATTATATTGAATTCAGAGTTCGCAATAATGCGAAAATCCTCCCAGAAGAAAAAAACAGAATCCTAAAACGAGTACAGGCATCTGCAAAATACAAAAATATAAATGATGCTTATCGTGAATCCATTGACAACGAAGAAAGTTCAGGACTTGGGATCGTTCTCATTCATATCTTACTCAGAAATTCTGGGATTTCTAATCAATTCTTTCAACTGATGACAACAGAAGATTATACTGAAGTCATCATCAGAATTCCGAAACAACTCATCCCAAAAGAAAACCAAGTCAATATCAAAAACCTTTTGGTTCGGGAAGTGAACAACCTACCTCCCCTACCCCCACAAATTCAAAAGCTCATAGTGATTGCGAAAAAAAAGGATGTAGATTGGCACGAAATATCTGCACAGGTAGAAAAAGATCCAGCCATTACAGCCGAGATACTCAAAATTGCAAATTCACCTTTATTCGGAGCTCATACACCGATCATCTCTGTTTTGGAAGGTGTAAAACGGATCGGACTTAAAAATCTTGAATCAATTTTTTTGACTTTAGGAGCCAAAAAAATACTTAACTCTCGTTATGCGAAACAAGTATTAGTTTGGACACATTCCTTTAAAACCTCGATGTATGCGAGATTTCTCATTGAAGATAGTAAAAAACACCTAAAATTATTAGAACCAGCAATCATTTGTGGGTTACTTCATGATCTAGGTAGAATGGTTCTCCTCTCCCTTGACCTAAGTCAGGTCAACCAAATTCGGGTTCTAAGGAGTGATGACAGTAACGAAATTTCAGAATGGGTGGAAGAATATACGTTAGGGACAACACATTCTGAAATAGGATATTTGATGTCAGAAAAATGGAAGTTCCCTGAAGAAATTCTAGATGTCATCCGTTACCATCACAAACCTTGGCAATGTAAAACCAGGAACAATATCCTTTGCCAAATCATTTATTTAGCGGATATTTTGGCAAATATTGGCCGAGGTAAAGGTAACTATTTCACTGTAGAACCCGAAGTATTGGAATATTTCGAAATTAAATCTGAAAAAGAATTTCGCGATATGCAAGATAGGTTTAAACTACAATTTGAGGAACATAGAGAAGAATACCAAAATCTCTTAATTTAGATATGAACTGGAAAGATTTACTCAATTTGGAAGATGTACAACTCGAAGATCCAAAACTTGCAGACGAATTCAATTTAGTTGGGCACCCAGAATATCCGAGTATTTCTTCACTCCCACCAGAAGAAACTTTAGAAATCCTAAAAGAGTTTTTGATGGCAGAAGGACAAATTGTAAATATCAAAAATCTTTTAAGTTATGCTCCCATTTTAGAAATCACATTAATCAAAAAAAACTTACCTACTATTTACGGATAATCACTCCACCTCTTGGACATCACTAATCCCAATTTGGTGTTCTTTCCCAACGTCATTACTAAACTCAATTTTCTTAGCCACTGATTTTTCCATACTACTAATGAGTAACTCATTGGTGCGAGCAAGTCTATCAGCCATAATCGAAACCATCTTTGCGGCAAACTTTGGATTTTTCACAAGAAAGTTTTCTAACTGTTGTTTACTCTCAATGACCGCAACTTCGCAATTTGTAATCGTTCGTGCAGTGGCACTTCTTGGATTAGAACTAAACAAAGCCATCTCACCAAAAAAATCACCCGGTTTCATCAGAGCCAGTCGGGTTTGGCTATTATTCACTGTAAAAAATATCTCAACGTTTCCTTGGAGGATGATGTACATCGCATTATTCAGTTCCCCTTCTTTGAAGATCCTCTGATTCGGCGGAATGTTGAGTTTGCTCATTGGTTCGTGGCTCCTGTATCTATTTTTGGCTATTTTGCCTAAAATCTGAATTCATTTTCCTTTCCCCCAGGAAATCTGAAAAGAAAATGCCTTAAAGGAGAAGACAATTATGGAATGGGAATTACTAGGGATCATACTAGCAGGTGTCGGGGCTTTGTATCTTTGGGTCTTTCGCATCCCCTACTCATTTCCGCACCCTCTCGCCAATCCTGTTGGGAGGGAAAATCGATTCGATATTCTTCGTGGATTTGCAATGATTGGAATTGTAATCATCCACATTCATTCTTACTTCCAATTTTTTCATCCCGCGGACACATCAGTGATCCGAACCACTTTGTTTCTTTCCAATTTATCCAGATTCTCTGTCCCATTATTTATACTAACATCTGCTATCTTTTTACGGAAAAAAGAAGGATATTGGATTTCAAAATTTAAGAACCTTCTGGTTCCGTATACATTCGCTTCTGTTTTTGGATATTTGGTAAAATATAATCATTATACAGTTTTGGAGTTTTTACAATTTTACCTATTAGGAAAGGTATTCGCTCCCTTTTATTTTGTCCCACTCCTGATTCAGTTTTATATTTTCTTCTATATTTTTGAAAAAATCCTAATGAACTCTAAGTATTCAAATTTATTACTTTTTGTCTCATTTTTTATCAATCTAAGTTCGAACTTAGGTTTTTTTGACTCTTTACTTCCAAAGGACTATCATTCTATATCTATTTTTAATTACATTTTTTTCTTTCTGTTGGGAATCCGAATTGGCCTTTCAAAAGAAGAAAAAAATAAACCCACCGCGAATGTATTTGTACTTTTCGGAACTTTTAGTTTAATTATTTTATTTTTCCTAACTTGTTTCAGTGGAGTCTACGTTATAGATTTTAAAAACCACCACTTAATTTATCCTATTTTTTTCTTTTTGGCTATTTGGGAAATCCTACCAAAGTTGAACCATAAAGTATCCAATTGGATTTGTTTTATTGGGACAAATAGCCTTTTTATTTTTCTTCTGCATCCTTTTGTGATTCATATGATGCATAGTTTTGACCCGTATTCCTTTGGTGGCCCATTTTTCGGTTACATTCTAACTTTGATTTTGAATGTAGGAATCCCTACTGCGATCGCAGTTATAGTCCAAAAGGGTAAGTCTTTATATCAATCACACCACTCTCTCGAACGGCAGTGAAAGCTTTTGCGTATTCAACTAAAACTTTCATTACATAACCAAGTCTAGCTCGAATATACTCGTCATCTTTCCCTTCTGGTGTTTCTGAATTTAATACGGATTCTACATGGCGAACAATCACATGATCTGGAAGGTAAACTATCCTAGTATTTTTGTAACTAGACATACGGAGTTCTGCATTTGGGTAACTTCCACCCATTCCACTCGAAACAGTAACAATCACCCCTGGTTTGTGAGAAATATCTCCGCCGGATAAATAAAGAAAAAAGTTTTTTAATGCGGGACTTGCCATTCCTGCATACTCTGGGGAAAGAAAGATATAAGCGTCCGCGCTTGCAAACCCCGCACTATACTCTATCCAAAACTTTTTGATTTCAGAATCTTTTTCCCACATTGCTGGCTCCCAAAGTGGAAGTGGGTTTCCACCCAAATCAAAAACTAAAACTTCGATCCCTTTTGTTTCTAATATTTTTGCTAAAAATTTTGCGACTTTCAACGATTGGGAATTTTTTCGGTGACTACCTGCGACTAAACATATTTTCATTTAGGCCCTCCACCTTGATTTTTGTTTCCCTTATGGTGAGTTTTCTTTTTATTCTTCCACTTTCTGTTGTTGTGACCGCTTGGTTTTGTATCACGATCGTCTTTTTTCTTTTGTGGATGGTGGTGATGTTTTTTATCCGTAAAAGCTTTTTCTTTTTTTTGTTCTCTTTCTTTTGCAAACCTTAACTTTTCATCACCATACAATTGGATATATCCAAACAAAAACATCGAAAGTATTCCGTGGATTCTTTCCCATTGTTTTTTATCTAATTCACCAAATACTGAATGTTCGGCAAAAGGACCTGAATGTAACTTAAATGCCGTTAAGGAAGTTTTTAGCCGAAGAAGAGCGGAATCGGAATCTCCCAAATCCTTTGGAGGGAACCCAGGTATTTGATTCGCTTTCGTATAACTGCCTTTGGATATAAGTTTCGCAAACTTGTATTTACCCAATAATTTATTGATTGTATTACGTTTATTCGTAGATCCAATTCTTTGTATCGATAACTCTATCGATTCTGCCAAAAAATCATAAACTTGGGTTAAACTAATGTCACCCTTTTGTTTTTTTTCACAAGCGATGATAATGGATAACTCTCTTTCGATATCTTCTATCGTTTTAAGTTTTAAATTTGATTTCATTTTTCCTCTATTCGTTGATCCCGTATTTCTTTTTAAGTAAACCCAATTCTTTTAAAAAGTTATCTCTAACTTTTCCACTAAGTTTACCGAAATTAATACTAATACGGTTTGTTCCAGACCCAACTCGGGGTGAAATGGTTTCACCCCCCCTATTCTCTTTTCGTTTTAGTAATTCTTCAAGGTTCTTAACTGATAGTGGTTTCCCACTAATCATAAGCTCCATAACCGACTTTTGATCCAATCTTGCGATACTACTAAGTTGTTTTACATATCTTCCACTGTAACCCAACAATTCGGAGACTTCTTCAGCAGTTTTTCTTTTTTCTTTTCTAAGGAATTGAATCGCCTTACCCACTTCCCATGGATTTAAGTTTTTCCTTTTTTCGTTTTCCGCAAGTGACATCTCATAACAAACATCTTCATTTGCATCCGTTATGATTGCCGGGATTTCTTTCCAACCCAATTTGATTGCCGCTCGGTAACGACGTTCCCCTGCAACAATTAGAAATTTACCCTTATCTTTTCTAACAAGGATCGGTTCAATCAAACCTAACCTTTCCATTGAAGGCAATAAGTCTGTAGTATCCTCACGTCCAATTAAACGAGGTTGGGTAGGATTTGGGAAAATCTGACTGAGCTCTAAATGAGAAGGATTCTTTTTCTTTTCAGAGTATGCAGAGATTAAATCTAAGGCTTGGAATTCAGTTTTTTTGGACATCGATTTTGTTTTTAACCTCGGAAGCAAGATCTCTAAAATTCTTCATAGTTGTTAGATCAATTTTGGCAAGGAAGGACATCTTTGCTTGCGCTTGTGGGATAGCCTCACGCCTTTGGATGACAGTTTCGAAAACTGGAAAATATCTTTTTACCCCTTCCGCCAAACCAGCAAGTGCCTTTTGTCCTTCGTATTGATTCAATACAGCTCCGAGAAGTTTCAATCGTTGGTTTGCTTTTTTCTGAATTTTTTGGAAGGTCTCATATAAATCTCTGATCCCTTGTAAACTAAATGCTCTTGTTTGGATAGGTACTAAAATGTAGTCAGCACAAATCAGTGCATTCTCCAAAATTAGACCGAGAGATGGAGGACAATCGATAATTATATATTCATACCTAGAACGAAGGGGAAGAATTGCTTCATTTAATAGTTCAAAATCATCTCTTTCATATGGCGTCGTGAGATTCGCAAGTTCCAAAGTCGACGGAAGTAAATCAAAATTTTCAGCAATGGTTCTAACTGCCGGTGTTATGTCCTTGGATTTTTTCCCACGATAACCTAAATAATCCATCACTGAAGGAACATCTTCTTTCAAGAACAGTTGGGTTGCATTTGCTTGGGGATCCCAATCGATTAACAATACTTTATGATTTTCGGAGAGGGCCTCAGCAAGGTATAGACTGATTGTTGTTTTCCCCTCCCCTCCCTTTTGGTTTGATACCGCAATCACATGACTATCTAACCCATCATCTTCAGTTGGCTCAAAATATTTCACCAAAACAGACTGTTTAAACTCACCCGTCTTCCAACCTGGAATCTTCAGACTAGTAGCCTTCGCAGAGAACTCACCCGTTTTCAAACCAACGAATTTAGCAGCTTCTTCTTCAGTTAGTGTAGTTTCTGTTTTGCCCATAACTTTCCCAAATGGTGCGCAAATCCGCCCAGACTGTCAATTTAATTATGTCTCCTAGGGGTGAAATCATTTCACCCCGAAACAAGACGGAGTTTGAAGAAATATACCAAGAAACATCACTTCACCTTTCCTTCATTTTAATTTAGGAATTTACAACTTAGAGGTAAAGTAGAACCTACGCTGGTGCCCAAAATATCTAAGATTCCATTTTTATTTTTAATTCTAAGCCTAAACGCAGCCTCCGCAGAAGTAATCTGGGGACCAACGTTAGAAAGATCAGGTGGTGAGTACATTTTTGAGACTGGAAATAAGTATCCAAATCTATCAGGAATTCGAGGCGGATCCAGAATTTCTTTTCCGAGAACTTTTTCGTTATTTGGAATCCAAGGAATTTACACGAAAGATAAAATTGAAATTAGCGGAGCACTAAAAACTACAGGTTGGTACCAAAAATCGGGGGAAGCTCGTGATGAAGATTTTTTTCTCGGATCAGTATCTACTGAGAACACAACCAATATTGCAACACGTGAATGGAGTTACCGTGACTCAGCTACTATCTATTCCGGTAGTCGTAATTTTGCTGATGGTAAAGGGAAATCGACTGTCTTTGAAAACCGAGCCGAACTCTATGGAAGATACTATTTCCAGACAGGAAACCCTAACTATTGGATAGATGGTTCTGGTTTTTTCCTTTCCGTCGGAGCCAGATATTCTTACTTTAAATACATTTTCTATGACGTAAATCAATACATCGAATCTACTCCAGTGTTCTACGGTCCTATTGGAATGGGACTTACCTTTTCAAATGACTTGTGGGAGTTTTTTGGAGGTGGCGGATACAGATATTCCTCCGGTAATTTTTATGCGGATTTTAGTTTTATGCCATCTTTCGGAAGGATTAAAACCAGAGACTTTCATGTGCAAAGATCCATTAACTTTTTTTCGGAAAACTATGGATTGGGTTGGGCATCAAAAGCAGAAGTTGGTTACAAAATGGGACCAAGTTGGCTTAGTTATATCAGAATTAATCACAGAAGGTTTTTTTCCGAAGGAAGATTCACTTCCCAAGGTGGATTGACAAGGGATGACTTAACTTCTAATTTAGTGAGTGGATTCAAATCACATATCAACATCAAAGATTATTCCATCGAAATAGGAGCTCTAAATAAATTGGATTGGTCCCCTGGCTCCAACAGGTCAGAAAATTCTGAAAAAGTAGTACCTAATACAGAGGAATAAAACTATCTAATACATAATGGTAGAATTTGAAATAGAAAGGAGAACTACGAAAGGAAGGAACATTTCTCTTGTAGTTTACCAAAATGGGAAAGTAGTTTTAAAACACCCAGCGAGAGTTCCCAAAAAACAATTAGATGATTTTTTAGCTGAAAAAAAGGATTGGATTCTTTCAAAACTGAAGGGACTTCCAAAGGATATACCCCAAAAATTAAAGTTCCAAACCGGAGAAAAAACCCATATATTCGGAGAACTAAAAACTATTTACGTAACTCCGAATCAAAAATTTGATTTGGTAAGTGATACCTTTCAGATTCCCAAAACAAAAAGTGAAAAAGCCAGCATCCGAAAAGGAAAACTCATCTTAAAAGAAGTTCTTTTAGAAAAAATAATACCTTTAATCGAATCTACATCCATCGCCTTAAATACAAAAGTTACAAAGTTATCGATCAAACCAATGCGTTCTTTATGGGGAAGTTGTAATTCCAAAAATCAAATATCTTTGAACTTAAGTTTAGTCCATTGCCCAGAAACAATCATTGAATATATTGTCCTACATGAAATTGCACATACCATTGAACACAATCATTCACTTAGGTTCTGGAAAATTGTTGAATCACAAAATCCCAACTACAAATTAGCAGAGAAGTGGCTAAAAGAAGTCGGGAAAAAATATATCTATTACCTTAATTAAATGAAAGAAAAAACAAAAGTTCTATTTATCTGCCTAGGAAACATTTGCCGTTCACCCGCTGCGGAGGGCGCATTTGAAAATCTAGTAAAACAAAGGAACATAGAGAAATCATTTGAAATCGACTCTTGTGGGACTTCAGGATATCATGATGGTGATTTACCCGACCCGAGAACTAGAAAGGCAGCAGAAAAAAGAGGAATCTATTTAACCCATAAATCCAGGAAACTTACTACAAACGATCTAAAGTATTTTGACTATTTATTAGTTATGGATGAGAACAATTTCAAAGATGTAATCAGTCTAACAAGAGAAACAAAAATTCAGGAAAAAATATTTCTCTTTGGCCAATTTAGGAGCGATAAAGGAGAACCAATTGTCCCAGATCCGTATTACAAAACCGAAGTGGCATTTGATAAGGTTCAGGATCTAGTTGAGGATTGTTCCCGTGGTTTTCTAAATTTTTTAGGAGTGTAAGTCAAATGACCCAAATAAAGAAAAAAGTATTAGTTGTAGGAGCCGGTTTCGGTGGATTACAAGTAATCAAAACTCTGGCAAACCATAAGTCCTTTGACATTACAGTTGTTGACAAAAAAAATCACCACCTTTTCCAACCGCTCTTATACCAAGTAGCAACTGCAGTGTTGTCACCAGCGGACATTGCGATTCCCTCAAGATCCATCACAACCAAATACAAAAACGTAAAAATTTTACTAGGAGATGTCACTGAAATCGATTTCAAGAATCGACAGGTAAAGTTTCAAAATAATTCAGAAACTTATGATTACCTAGTTCTCGCAACAGGAGCACGTACTAGTTTTTTTGGGAATCACTCTTGGAAAGAAAAAACCTTAGGTTTAAAAAATCTAAAGGATGCACTAGCAATCAGGAGGAGGATCCTTCTTTCCTTCGAACAAGCAGAACTAATCGGTAACTACGAAAAAGCAAAAAGTTTTATGCACTATGTAATCATTGGAGGAGGGCCTACAGGGGTTGAACTCGCAGGCTCAATTGCTGAACTTTCACATAACATCATCAGAAAGGATTTCCGAAATATTGATTCTGGAATGACAAAAGTGACTCTTATCGAAGCTGGGCCAAGATTACTCACGGCATTTAGCGAGAAATCAAGTGCATTTACCAAAGAAAAATTAGAGAGTAGGGGCGTTGAAGTTTTGACAAACTCTCCCGTTTTAGATATTACCGACTCCGGTGTCGTATTAAAGGACAGAACCATAGAATCAAAAACAGTAATATGGGCTGCTGGAGTGGAAGGATCCGAATTAGCAAAAAATATTCCGATTAACAAAGATAAGGCGAACAGAATTATAGTAGATGAATTTTGCCGAACAATTGAATATCCGGAAGTATTTGTGATAGGCGATGCGGCCAACTATAGCAAAGGTCTCAGTAGGCCATTGCCAGGGGTCTCTCCCGTGGCGATGCAACAAGGCAGGTATGTTGCTAAAATCATTGATTCCATCGAAAAGAAAAAACCACTCTCACCGTTCCACTATTTTGATAAAGGGAATATGGCAACCATTGGGAGAACTGACGCTGTTGCAGAATTTGGGAAATTTAGATTAAAAGGAATTTTGGGATGGCTCGGATGGCTATTTGTACATCTTGTGTATCAAGTTGGATTTAAAAATAAAGTAAGTACCCTACTCAGTTGGGTATGGAGTTATTTGACTTTCCGAGCAGGGTCTAGGCTTATCCAAGAAGAGATGGATGAACTTTCAGTTCGATCTTAGGTTGTAACGATTTTTCTCTGACTCCGAAATGCATTTTTTATAAGACAATTCGGTATTTGTGATCCAAACTGTAGAGTTAAGTTCGGTGTTACCATTTGTTGTATGTCTTTCTAAGATTGGTAACATAAAAATATAACTATTGTTTCTTGTTTTTTCACATTCTTCTCGAATTTGACCCTCACGAGAAAATTCTGAACAATGAATCAAAAACAAAACTAAAATTAAAAAAATACGAATCATTTGGATTGTTCTAAAAGAGTTTTTAATTTTAAAAGTTCTGAATAGTTTTCTTTCGAAAGAGAACTTTGATTTGTATCTAAAAACTGTATATCTTCTTCCGCTTTAAGCAGTTGAGATTGTTTATATTCAGGTTTATGAGTCACCTTTAAAACCACTTCACCTTTATAGCCTGTATCGCCGTTTGCTTCCAAAATCGTGGACTTAACTCGTTTCAAATACACAGGAAGTAGATTTTGTATCGGAACATCTTTCCCATATTCAGTAATTCCGAAGGTAAGTAAGGTAATTTTTTTTCTATGAATTTCTGTTGAATCCGCTTTTTTTTCACAGTCTTCTAAACTTGCACATATAACCTTTGGTTTAGAATCCGAGAAAAGTGGAATTCCTTGGAGAATCAGCAATACAATCAAAAGAAAATGTTTCATGGAGAAATTACATAAAAAATACAAAAAAGAATCAAGCCTAAATCCAAAAGATAAATGTTTACAATGAGGAGGAATTGAAAAGGCTTAGGTATATGTTACCGATTTCTATTCGCACAAAATTCCACTCTATCGAGGGAGTAGAGTGGGGGAATCCACAGGGGATACCGATCCTTGCCTTTCACGGTTGGCTGGACAATGCGAATAGTTTTGCACCTCTCGCAAAATATTTTCCCGAATATCGTTTTATATCCATCGACTTCCCAGGTCATGGGAAATCCAGCCACAAACCAGAAAATACCGTTTATTATTTTGCAGAATACGCATTGGAAGTTGTTTCTATAGCCCAAGCCTTAGGACTCGAAAATTTTATCCTTATGGCACATTCAATGGGTGCCGCCGTTTCAACGTTAGTTGCCGGGACAAATCTTTTAAAAATCAAAAAACTTATCCTTATCGAATCACTAGGACCTCTCACCAATTTATCTGAGTCGGCACCAGATATACTGGCAGAAGCGATGAAACAAATCCTTCATCCAAGAGGGAAAAAAGAAACATTTTTTCCAGATATGGAGTCCGCTGTAGGTGTTAGAATGCGTGCAGGTGATATGAAATTAGAATCTGCAGAAATTCTTATGGAACGCGGGATAGAAAAAACGCCAAAAGGATTAAAACCCAGACGGGATCTAAGACTCCACTACAATTCATTTTTTCGATACACCGAAGAACAAATTGAATCTTTTTGTAATCGTATCGAATGTCCAACATTACTAATATTAGGTGATAAATCAGGATTCCCTATTGCAGAAAAATACAAAAACAGAAAAAATGCTGTAAAAAACCTAAAAGAAGTAATCCTACCTGGAGGACACCACTTACATATGGATTCTCCAAAGGAAGTGTCCTCTGCCATTTTAGAATTTTTAGAAAATTAAATATTAAGGAGAAAGAATGAATCAACCTATAGAAAATCCTTCTAAACATGGTTACGAAATCCATCACGATACTTGTTTTGGCTGTGGGAAAGAAAACCCATTGGGCCTTATCGCAGATTTCACCTTTCATGATGAAACGGGAGAGGTGAACTTTACTTATAGTTTTAAAAAAATGTACAATGGTGCTCCGGGATTTGTCCACGGGGGTATCCTTTCCACAATGTTAGATGAGGCAATGGGTGGACTATGTTTTCACTTAGGATATATCGTTATGACAGACACAATGAGTTTCAAATTCCATAAGGCAACACCTGTTGAAAAAGAATTACTCATCCGAGCCTGGCCAATCAAAAAAGCAAAACGTAAAGTATTATTAGAATGTGAACTCACATCTCTCGATGGAGAAATTTTATACGTAAAGGGAGAGGGTGCCTTCCATATCCTTCCTCCTCGTTTTTTCTCCGAGAAATTGACCGGAGGAAAAATAGCGATTGCGAATGAATTGCTATCAGTAAATAAATTGAAACGCGCACATCTCTTCGATAGGATAGAAACATGAAAAACAAACTTCTTTACTTAATCATCATCACACTGACTTTACAATGTTCAGGTGGCTCCATAAAAGACGGGTCAGGTGACCAAGAATTTGAGCTGAAGTTTTCTAAAGGCAAATGGATACGCACAGAACGTTTCAAAAACTCTGGCGGAATTCGTGCAGTGGGAGAAGTAAAGGCAGAATGTGGTGGAGCCAAATGTACAGAAGACCAGGTAGCAAAGTTTGCTGCACCTAAGATAAAATCTCTACCGAAACATGGCTCTTGGGAAGAATACATTCAATTCGAACAACCAGGATCAACAGCTGAAAATCCAAAATATAAATCCACACTTGACCAAGTAGGGGAATATAATGATGGCAAAAAAATTGGAATCTGGAAAAAACCCGACCCAGAAAATCCACAAAAATACATTGCAGAAACACCATGGGTGGACGGCAAAAAAGAAGGTGTAGCAAAAACCTTTGATAAACAAGGTACTGTTACTTCTGAAACAAGTTATGCGGATGATAAAAAAAATGGCCCTTATTATAGAAAGAATAACAAAGGTGAGTGGGTAGAAAAAGGATCTTTCAAAGATAACGAAGAAGACGGAGAGTGGATTTATTATTTCGTAGGTGCCGATGGAAATGGAATCAAAACCAAAGTTTCATTCAGTAATGGTTTAAAAAACGGACAAGAGATTAACTATTACAAAGATGGGGCAGTCGAATCACAAGGTTCGTATTCATCTGATATTCGTAATGGATTATGGAAAATGTTTGGAGCGAAAGGAAATTTACTCGCAGAAGGAACTTATTCCAAAAAAGAAAATTCCGAAAACTTAGACATTAAATATGAAAGAACCGGAACCTGGAAAGAATACTATGCTGATGGAAAAATATTTGGAACAGGTTCAAGAAAACATACTAGAACTGGCGAATGGAAGTTTTATTATAAAAACGGACAAATCGCTTACCAAGGGAATATGGCAAACGAAAGTATGTTAGAATCTGCTAAAGTTTATGACAACACTGGCAAAATTCTAGGTGAAGGAAAATTGTTCTTTTCGCTAGTAAAAATTGATGAAGAAACACAAGATTTAAAACTAAATTATAAACCAAGCATACCTTATACTTACTTTTATCCTTCTGGAAAAAAAAGAATGGTGATTCGTTCCACAGAAGATGCTACTGAATATTCAGAAGATGGTAGAGAACTAGGAAAAGGGCCTGTAGAACCTCAAGGAAGAAAGATGGGATGTTGGACCATTGGAGGCAAAACAGAATACTATATGATTGATAAACCAATGCCAAAAATGACTCCTTCACAATGCAAATAAACAAAGAACAAATCACAGAAATCTCCGACCAAGTAAAATTACTTCGGTCGGAACTATCCGAATCCATCTCAGGGATGGAAAATGTCATCCAATCTCTATTTGTCGGTTTAGTTGCCAACGGACACGTGTTACTCGAAGGAATGCCTGGCCTCGCAAAAACCCTTGTGGCAAAAAACTTAGCGTCTATCATTGATGCTAAGTTTTCCCGAGTCCAATTTACTCCAGATTTGTTACCGGCAGACTTAACAGGAACAAATATCTTTAATCCTAAAACCTCATCTTTCGAAATACGGAAAGGGCCCATTTTCACAAATGTTTTGTTAGCTGATGAAATCAACAGAGCACCGGCAAAAGTCCAGTCAGCTCTATTACAATGTATGGAGGAAAGACAAGTTTCAATTGCTGACGAAACCTTTGATCTGGAACCTCCTTTCTTTGTCATCGCAACACAAAATCCTATTGACCAAGAAGGAACCTATCCACTTCCAGAAGCCCAACTCGATCGATTTCTATTTAAGGTAGTTGTCACTTATCCTTCTTTTGAAGATGAGGTGGCCATCTTACACCAACACGGAAATTTAGATTTTTCCAAAAAGAAGTCTAAAAAAGTAATGAAACCGAAGGAAATCCATAAGATCTCCGAAATTTCAAACAAAGTCTTCGTAGAACCAAAATTACAAAACTATATTGTTAATTTAACAAGAAATACAAGACCCGAAACAACGAGTGACAATGAATTAAAAAATTTCATCCAACATGGAGTGAGTCCTAGGGCTAGTCTCGCAATGTTAAAGGTAAGTAGGATCAACGCTCTCTTAGAAGGAAGGGATTTTGTAATCCCTGAAGATATCCAACGTTTTTTCTCAGAAATTGTAAAACATAGACTTCACTTATCCATTGAAGCAATTAGCGAGGATATCAGCACAGATTCTATCATCAAACGAATCCTATCTGTCACGGAAGTTCCATAGATGTTATCTCCAGAGTTAAAACGACTACTTCAAGTTTTACAATGGGAAACTAAAAAAAAATTTTCCTCTACCAAACAAGGCCTTCTTACCATGTCCGAACGGGGGAGGGGGCTTGATTTCAAAGAAGTACGAAACTATCACTACGGTGATGATATGCGTTATATTGATTGGAACGTAACCTCTCGCACAGGAGAACTTTATACAAAAGAATACTACGAAGAACGAGATGCTTCGATTATTATCTTTTATGATACAAGCGTTTCTCTTAGTAGCTCGAAAAGAACTACAGCTTTTCAAATTGCGCTCTTTTTATCTTTATTCCATATCAAAATGGGAAATCGAGTATTACTTGTTCCATTTTCTGATCACCAATTGGCACCCGGCAAATGGCTTCGCACAGAAACCGATATTTTTTTAGCATTTGCAAAAATTGCAAAACAGGAGAATGGCGAAGGCACCAATTATGCAGAGGCTTATCAATTTGCATTCCGTTTGCACCCAAAACATGCGGTTTCCTATTGGATTTCTGATTTTAATGATTTTTCGAATTATCTAAAAACAAATAAAATACCAAAAATTTGGGAACCAATTGGAATTTGGATTCAAGATGAAATAGATACCTTAAAGTTTCCTCTTTGGCTTCGGATGTTCCAAAAAATATCTGAAGAAAATATTGGTTTTCGAGAAAATGAAAATACGTATCAAAAAGATTTAAAAGCAGCTAAATCATTTTTTGGTGTACAACTTGTACAAATCAACCCAAATACAAAACTTTCACAACAAATCCTACCACTATTTAAAATCAAACGAAATGGATAAATACATCCTTATATTCTTATTATCTTCGGCTTCTATTTTTGGTTCACCAAAAGAAATGGTTTTAGAAACCGATATCTATGTAGGAGATACAGTTCATTACCAAATAGAACTATCAGAGCAAACAGAAACCGAGTTATACATAGAAGAAGGAGAAATCTATGAAGATGACACCATGCCATCTTATAAAATTTTCAATGTACAAAAAAAAGAATCAAAATTAGAGGCTTCTATCATTTTTTTTAAACCCGGTAATTACGTTTTACCAGTATCATGGGAGCAAAACGACGAAAAAATTAAATCCTCCTTATCCATCAAAGTGAAATCTCAACTTTTAGGAACAGAAACGGATATCGAAGATATAGAACCTCCCTTTGTTTTTTCTGGGCCTTATTTTTTTCGCTTATTCATCATTCTTTTAATCACCGCTATCAATTTGTATTTACTCTACGCTTTATATTTGTATTGGCGCTCCAAACCAAAGGTTGTGGATGCTTTTTGGGAGAAACAACCTATTCTTGAAGAAACAAAGAAACGACTCCATATCATTGAAAGTTACTTAGAATCAGAGAATATTTACGAAAAGGAACTGGCATTTAAAATCAGCGAATACCTCAAAGAAGTATATTCTAAAAAATTAGAAGAGAATTTACTTGGAAAAACAGATTCTGAATTTCTTGCAGACCTCTCCAATAAAACACATATTAAAAACGAAAACTTAAGAGAGTTAAGAATCTATTTTAGAAATACCAAGTATGATGAAAATCATACCAAACTCGACAAAGAAAGTGCATATTCCGTCTGGGAAAAAATCAAAAAGGATTTTGAATTATAATTATGGATCAGTTCCAAAGACCATATCTTCTATTCTTAATCCTTCCTTTTTTGTTACTTGGAATTTATCAATGGAGAAAAAAACCCTTCGGATCACTGCTACTCATTCAGTCAGATAGATTCCAAAAGCCAAAAACAAATTTTATTGTAACCTTTCGGTCCATCCTTTCCAAACTATCAGAACTTCTATTTTACATTGCTGGAATTTTTTTGCTCATTGCCGCCGCAGGACCTGGAGAAAAATTCAAACTCACTCCAGATGTGACGAATGGGATTGATATCATGATTTCACTCGACATTTCAGGTTCAATGGTTAATTCCTACGACTTTTTACCAAAAAATCGATTGGCAGTCTCAAAAGAATTACTTCGGGAATTCATTCGAAAACGTTTGTATGATCGAATCGGAATTGTGTTATTTGCTGGTGCAGCCTATTTACAATCCCCGCTATCAAACGACAGATACGCGTTAGATGAGCTTATCGCAGAGACATCTGACGAAGATATTAGCGAACAAGGAACGGCTGTCGGCGATGCTTTAGTCCTATCTACATACAGACTCAAAGACTCTACAGCAAAATCTAAAATTATCATTCTACTGACCGATGGTGTATCAAACACTGGAAAACTAGATCCAGAAACAGCCTCTTATGCTGCCAAGGCATTTGGGATCAAAGTTTATTGTATCGGAATCGGCAAAGAACAAGGACAATACGAAGTAAATTACGAATCCTTAGAAAAAATTTCGGAAAGCACAAATGGAAAATTCTTCCGCGCGGAATCCCCTGAAATTTTAGAAGAGGTGCTAAACGAAATCAATGGACTAGAAACAGTGGAACTTCCGTCTAAACCTATGGAAATCCACGAAACACATTTTCCGAAAGTTCTATTTATCTTCTTTCTATTACTGGGAGTTGTGGGTTTTCTTATGATATACCCTCTCAAAGAAAAATTATGATCTCCTTAAGTTTCGTTGCAACGACAGCAATCATCGTTCTCATCATTTGGATCTTAGTTTTCTCTGGAAAATTGTATTTAAATAACAAAGCAAATTCGTTTCGAAACCAAAATCCAAACATAAAAGATAGGATTTTTACAGCCAAAACTAAAATTTACTTAATCCGTATTATCTGTTTGTTACTTTCTCTCTCCTTCGCGTTTTATTCCTTATTTAAAATCAAGTCTACCGAAGTGGAATCTGTAAAAGAGTTTGAATCTGCAGACATCCTTTTTGTTGTCGATGTTAGTTTGTCAATGAATGCCATTGATGTAAGTCCAACCCGCTTAAAACGATTCCAAGACTTAGCTCTGCGCATTCTACCCAGCCTAAAAGGAAATCGATTAGGAATTATTGTTTTCGCAGGACAATCGTTTTCTTTTTGTCCACTAACATCTGATATCTCGGCAGTCTCCGATTATATACAAGCTCTAGGTGTAGAGATGGTAGGTTCCAAGGGGACAGACCTGTCATTGGCCTTAGAAAGGTTAAACAAAATTAGAAAAAAAAATAATCCGATTACTTCACAGATCACTGTTGTAGTATCTGATGGAGAGGATCACGAAAACCAAACCTTACCACCTATCGAAGGGGAGGTGATTGTATGGGGAATAGGTACAGAAGAAGGTGGACTCATTGAATACCGTGATCCAGGCACAGGACGCGGTGGTTTTGTCACAGCGGATGCGGGGATTTCCAATTCATCCACGGCTCCCAATTTAGTACTTTCCAAAATGAATGTGGAACGCTTAAAATCAATAGCTATCCAAAATAACGGTAGTTATTACGATATTTCCTTTTTAGCCGATGGAGCCTACGCATTACTGGATACGGTACAATCAGTCAAAAAGAAAAAAATACAAACCATTGAACGTTTCAAAAATGAAGATGGTGCACATCCTTTTCTCATAGTTTCTTTTATCTTTTTATTTTTGGAAAGAATCACAAACCTCTTCCTACAAAAATTACCAAAAGGAATTTATAAAATTTTACTGTTACTCATTTTCCTCAGAGTGAGTCATTTAGAAGCTTGGGAATTAGATCCAGGTGGGAATGCCATAGAACGAGGGGCCAAGTCCTATCACCAAAAAAAATATACAGATAGCCAAAAAGAATTCGAAAAAGCAAAAGAATACATCCCAGATGATCCTAGACTTCTTTACAATGAATCCGCAAACGCATACCAGTCAGGCCAATACAAAGATGCAATTGGAATCGCAGAAAAAATTCTTTCCCACCCCAAAACAGATAATGATCTAAAGGCCAGAACTAATTTTAACCTTGGAAACATATATTCAAAATTAGGTGATAAGAAAAATGCCCTAAAAGCATACTCTAAAACTTTAGAAATAGATCCAAACCATCTATCCGCAAAAAAAAATATCGAACACCTAACGAAAAAAAGGGAGTCCGACCAAAATCAAAAACCAAAAAGCGGCGAACCAAACGAAACAAAACCTGAGAGGGAACAAAACAAAAACCAAAAGGAAGAAAAATCGGATGCAGAAAGAATTTTGGATCCATTTTCACAAGATTCCATTCTAAAAAATAAAAAAGGGGGATTTATTGATAATGAAAAATTTTGGTAAACTGATATTCTTCTTTTTTCTAACTTCTTTTTTACCCGCAAGCACTATCTTTTCTTCGGACGTTGAATTTCATCTATTCCCTACTGAATTTTCACTCGGGGAACATGCAAAATTAGAAATCAAAGCACGCGGAGACAAACCTTTTCGAACCCTACAAACGAATATAAAAAAAAATGGAGTTCGGATTCGTTTCTCCGGAAGTGGAACAGAAACACAAATTATCAATTTCAAAGTTTCTAAATCGCAAATCCTAAATTTTTATATAGATACAGAATCGGAAGGTACATTCAAACTTCCGGAAGTCTCTGTTGAGTATGACAACAAAACCTATACTTCTCCACCAATTCAATTTACGGTAAGTAAAAAAAGCAAACACCCACAGAACCAATTTTTTAATCCATTCCCAATGGAAGACTTTGAATCACCCTCAGAGGAATCTCCAGAAGTTGCCTTTCACACAAACAAAATCGTTTTTTATAAAGGAGAACCCATAGTAGGTTATTTTGTACTTTATTACAATGGCTATAGACAACCATTCCTAGAAAGAGATCCAAACGAATCTATATCATTTCCATATTTTTTATCAGAAACATTGAGGCAAGTGTCCGTACAAATTGAACCGGAAGTCCAAAGGAAAAATAGTATAAAAAAAACATTAGTTTACGATAAGGAAATTTACGGTTTAACACCGATTAAGTCGGGGCGATTTCAAATCGGAAAAACAAAATTTATCTCGGGGGATAGTTTACGTTTCAACTCTTTACAAGAAACAGTAACCACAACACCAGCAACGGTTACAGTTCTTGAACTCCCACCAAACAAACCAAAGGGTTTCACAGGTGCTATCGGAAATTTCAAACTAGAACTTACCAAATATCCAAAATTGGTCCACAGAGGCGAAACTTTGTATTTTGAGGTTACAATTGAAGGAGAAGGGGGTTATGAAGGAATCAGCCCAACGACCTCATCAAATCCAGATATCCAACTCATCTCACAAAATAAAACCAAAACCTTTCGAAAGTTAGATTCAGGTGAATACGGATTTTATTCGGTAGTTCGATTCCAATATGGTTACCAAGTCCCAAAATTTGGAAACCTACAAATGGATCCATATACATTCAATTTTTTTTCCTTAAAAGAAAACCAATACAAAACTCTGTCGATTCGTTATCCTGAAACCACCATCCTTCCGACAAAAGATAGGCAAACCAAACCCCAAACAGAGAAACAAAACGTATCAAAACCACCCTCGATTTTTATATTGGTTTTTGTTGCCATTTTTGGGATTCTTTCCTATTTAGGACTGGTCAGGTATATTCATCGCAAGCAAACAAAAGAATTTATGGAACTGATCACAAGTTTTGGTAAAAAAAGAAATTCTTTCCTTTTCGACTATTTGAGAAAACTTGAATTACCAGAAGAGGATTCTCAATTTTTAGTGAACTTGGTCGAAGCTGGGGAAAAAGAAACTCTAGAAAAAACATTCCACAATTTAAACAAAAAAGAAAAATCAAAACTTATATCATTAATAAAACAATTAAAACCAAAGGATTAACATATGTCAGCCGAAGAAACAGGAAAAATCAGTGTAGAAACAGAAAACATCTTCCCCATCATCAAAAAGTGGTTGTACTCTGAAAAAGATATTTTTCTACGAGAACTCGTATCTAACGCAAGCGATGCAATTACCAAACTAAAAAAAATTGCATTATCTGAAGAATTTGAAGGTGGCAATGACTATAAAATTGACTTAAATTTTGATGTGGATCAAAGGATCCTTTCCATTGAAGACAATGGAATTGGGATGACTTCCGATGAAGTTAAAAAATACATCAATCAAATTGCTTTCTCTGGTGCTACGGATTTTGCAAAACAATACCAAAATGCAGATAACAAAGCCGAAATCATCGGGCACTTTGGATTAGGTTTTTACTCTTCTTTTATGGTATCAAAAAAAGTAACCATAGAAACGAAATCCTATAAAAAAGGACAAACAGGAGTTATTTGGTCGAGTGAGTCAGGAACCGACTTCACTATCTCACCTATAAACAAAGAATTTAGAGGAACAAAAATCTCTCTCTATTTGGATGGTGATTCCGGTGAATACCTAGACAAGTGGAAACTAAAAGAATTAATCAAAAAATATTGTGACTTTTTACCCGTAGGAATTTTTGTCCAAGGAGAAAAAGCAAATCGCGAAAAACCATTATGGTCAGAAGAACCAGCAAAAATCAAAGAAGAAGAGTATAAAGACTTTCATTCTTACCTGTTCCCATTTTCAGGTGAATCACTCTTTCATATCCACTTGAATGTAGATTATCCTTTCCGTTTACAAGGAATTCTATATTTCCCAAAACTCACTCACGAGTTAGAAGCTTCCAAAAACGGAATCAAACTTTTCTGTAACCATGTTTTTGTCAGCGATAACGCGAGCGAACTCATCCCACAGTTTTTAACAATCCTAAAAGGAACCATTGACATTCCTGATCTTCCACTGAATGTTTCTAGGTCTTATCTACAGAACGATCCTCTCGTAAAAAAAATATCAAACCATATCATCAAAAAAGTCGCGGACCGATTGATCGATGATTTCAAAAAAAATAGAACCAAATACGAGGAGAATTGGAATGATATCTCCCTATTTGTAAAATATGGTGTTTTGACTGATGAAAAATTCTACGATGCCATGAAAGACCATCTGATCTTTAAAAACTCCGAAGGCGGTTATTCAACCACTTCCGAATACCTGGAAAAAAATAAAGAGAAGAATCAAAATAAAATTTTTTATGCAAATGAAACAGAAATGGGCTCCGTATATATGGAGTTATTAAAATCGCAAGGATTAGAAGCAATCCTTGTTGATTCCAAAATTGATTCCCATCTGATCCAACATTTAGAAATGAAAAATCCTGATTGGAAATTTCAAAGAGTGGATTCAGAAATAGCGGACCAAGTTGTAGACAAAGAAGCCCAAGATCAGTTAGTCAATGAAGAAAACAAAACTGAGTCAGACAGAATTCAAAATTTATTTTTATCTTCTTTACCAACAGAAGGAGTGGAGGTAAAGGTAGAAGCTTTGAAATCCATTGAAGTCCCCGGAGTCATTCTTTTGCCAGAATTTATGAGAAGGATGTCAGAGATGAACTCAATGTTAAACCGGGAAGACACAAAGAACATCTTGAAATCACATACCCTTATGGTTAACTCGAAATCACCTTTAGTTAAATCCGCCTTACAGGCGTTTGAAGGAGTTAATCCAGAGAAAGGAAAAAAATTAGCACGGGCCATTTATGACCTTTCCTTACTTTCTGCCAAAGTGATGGACGAAAAAGATGTTTCAGAATATACCAAAAGAACAACAGAATTTCTCCAGGAGATTTTTTCTAGTTAAAGGCAAAACCATCTAGAAAGATTTGGCAACGATCCCTGTTTTTGGGATTGTTGCTCTGTGATCCAGATTTGTATAACAAGTCGACTTAGTTCCTTACCGGTTGTCGTAGCCTATAAAAAGGGATACTTTGAAGAATTTGGCGTAAAGGTCACTCTGCACGTCAATACCCACCATAAAGCAATCATGCCATTACTAGACGCCGGTCGAGTGGAGGCAGGGGAAGTTCCCACCATTGCCTATCTACAAGATAGTTTCTTAAAAAAATCAAAACTCAAACGAATTTATAAAGGAATTTACCTCTATCATTCTCCACTTTCCTTTTATTCCAGGTTCCAATTCAAACCAGAAGATCTCACAAGAAACAAAGCCTACATCCTTCCTGTTCCCCACCAATACTCAGTGGAAAGACTCTATGCAGAAAAATTTTTAGAAGAATATGCGCCGAAAAACCCAGTCAAAGTTCGATACATTGATACTCCCGGATTTTTAGAGGAAAAAGAATTTTTAAAACCCTCTTGTTTAGGATTAGTGTCGGATCCATTCTCTAGTCCTTTTCTTCGTAACTTCCAAGACTTTGCAGGCACACTCGACTTGCCAATTTTAGCAGCCAAATCTTTTTATCCATCCACCTTACTAGCGTTTAGTGGCGATGCTATATTAAAAACTGGAAGAGAAGTTTCAGGTGTGTTACTCGCAGTCAAAAAAGCCATTGATTTTTTGCAAAATACAAATCATCTCAGCACAAGTAATCTTTGGGATGATCTACAATTATCGCATTTTTATCCTCACTTAAGAGTAGGGGAAACTAAAAATCTATTAAACGCGCATCCCCTCATCCAAAAAGGAGTTTTTTCATACCAAGGTGACTCCACCACACTTTTCCCTCTCTTAAAAGATGTCTATTTCCGACTCATCAGAAGGGTGATACAACCAGAAGCCGTAAAGTCAGCTCTTGACTTTGATGAAATTCTATCTGCTCTTGAACCCAAAAAAGTTTTTGATGTTAGAAAACTAAATAGTTTCCAAGAACCGGCAGAATCAAAACTCCACGCACCATCCCAAATCAATTATAGAAAACTCAATGCCGTGAGACACCTGATCGTAGACGTAAACTCGGTGGTCTTAGACATCCTACAAGGAAACTATAACTCACGTATCAACGCTGATGAAACTTTACAACTAGATAACCGAGTCAAAGTTCTCGTCAACTCCATGTTAGATTCTTTTAACGCTAAAATGGAACTTCAAAGAGAAGAAATCACTGAGTTAGAAAACTTAATTTCAATTTTAGAGATCAAACTAGATAGATCTGCCGTTGATTTACAATATTCTGAAGAAAAGTACAGATATTTATTTGAATTTTCAAGAGAAGCCATTGCTCTCGTAGATGCGGATACAGGGAGTATCCTTGAAGCAAACAACCAATTTCGATCTTTAACTAGTTATACTAGAGGAGACATCACAAAATTAAATATCGAGGATATCATTTTAGGGAACCAAGTTTCAAACCAACTCCGATTTGGTTCGGATCTTTCTTCTGATACCATGTTGTCTCTTCCCGATGTCGAAATCCTAGTTAAAGACGGAAGCAAACTAGAAGTCGACATAAGTTTTACGTCCATTCTTCTTTCACCAAAAAAAAGATACCAAGTCCAGTTCCGCCCAAACTCCGAAAGAAAAGAACAAGAACGATTACAACACGAATTTATCTCCAACGTAAGCCATGAACTCCGAAGCCCAATGACAAATATCAGAGGGTATCTCGAGTTTTTTAAGTCCGATACATCACTACCATTTAACACCGAACACAAAAACATGTTAGAGGTAATCGACAAAAATGCAAAAAGACTCAGCTTTTTAATTGAAAACTTACTAAAACTAACAACCTCCAGAGAAAAAGATAAAGAAGCAGAAGTAATAGAAATTTTTGATCCGGTCCCTGTCATCGAAGATGTAATCCATATGAACTCACATCTTGCCAAAGGGAAACCCATCGAATGGAACCTTTCACTCAAAAAAGGATTCTTCTTACGAGGAATCAAATTCGAATTTTCGCAGATCATCACAAATCTTTATGTAAACGCACTCAAATACACAGCTAAAGGTAAAATTGGAATCTCTATCCTGGAAACCAATGGCAAAATAGAAATCACAGTGGAAGACACGGGACTTGGAATTGATCCAAATTATAAAAACCAAATCTTCGATCGTTTTTTTAGGATTCCCTCTTCGGACAATAAAAAAATTGGTGGAACAGGACTTGGGTTATCGATTGTTAAGTCACTTGTGGACAAAATGTCCGGAGAAATCTTCGTTGAAAGTGCAATGGGGCAAGGAAGCAAATTTACAATCTACTTCCCAAAGGTAAACGTCAACGTTTAGAAGTTTTTTTCTTCTTTGCTATTTGTTTTTTCTTAGGTGCAGGTTTCGTTTTGTTTTTTAACAACAAATCATTTGGTTTCAAAAGACTAAACGTTGGTATATTTCTTTCTTCTAATGTCATCTTTGATAAAAGCAGGGAGAGCTCCAACATTTCGCGAGTTCCGAGTAAATGCATCATCTCTAGTGCCTGGTTCATACCCAGTTTTCTAAAAATTGCCAATGCATTGGTGACACCAAAAAAATGAATCAAAACCGGAAGTTCTTCTAGTCCCCTTTGTTTGATCCATTTTTTACAATCGGCAACAGAAAGTTCACTCACTAGCTGAATCACTGGCCCCACTTCGATTTCATTTACCAACCAAAGGAAATCTTTCATCGGAATTTCTTTGAGTAGGGCGATGGATTTTTCTATTCCTAGAGTTTTAAGAATTTCGACACTAGTTTCCTTACCCAATGTTTTTGCAAGTAACCCAACATCATGAGGAGGAATACTTCTGGAAACTAAAGCCAAATCAGACATAGGAAGCGAGTGAATAAAATAAACCAAATCATCATCTTCATTTTCTCGAATCATCTCCACGAGAATTTTCTCAGGGATTTGTTTCACGAGTTCCACAACTGTATCTTCACTTAATTTGTGTGTGAGAACGATGAGCCTTTCTTTAGGAACCTTCCCTGTCAGAGAAAGTAACTTTTCATAACCAAGATTTTTTAAAATCTGAAAGGATTTTTTGGGGCCAAGTTTTTCTAAATACTGATAAACACTTTGGATTGTAACGAGAACTTCTTTCATTTGCCCCAACTTTGGATACAAACTGTCAGAATCTTCGTAAAATTCCAGAGAAATTCCTTTTCGAATCTGTTAAATTTTGCAAAATGGAAGAGTGAAGCTGCGCCAACTTTGGGTTCTCATCTTTTTGTTCGTTTTAGGAGTAGGGGGACTTGTTTACTTCAAAACCGCTCCCTATGGGCATTCCCTTTCTGCTCTCATTGGCATTTGGGAGGGATTTTACGAAATCAATCCAAACCTAGTTGATTCCCATTTTGTGATCTATAAATCGGGTGGGTATGATGGACAGTTCTTTTATTTTCTCGCAAAAGACCTGTTCGATTCTGGTGATTGGGGCCTCATTGTTGATTCCTATCATTTCCGATTCCATAGGATTGGTCTTTCTTTGTTTACTGGTTTTTTCTCTCAGTTTCTTGGGTTTTCTTATTATCCAGCAATCACCCTTAGTTTTTTATTTTTAGTCTTTTTTCTTTCTGTATTTTGTTTGTATTCACTTCTCCCAGAAAAATCGAAATGGTTCGTTATCTTCTATTTGTTTTCCCCATTTTCGCTAAATGCAAATTTACTCTTAGTTGCTGATTCTTTGTTTGTCAGCTTTGGAATCATTGCATTTTACTTTTTCAAAAACAAAAAAGACTACTTGGCAGTGTTTTTCTTTCTTCTTATGGTTCTCACTCGTGAACTCGGAGTATTATTCCTTTTGCCGATTGTTCTAAAAAAACTCACCGAAAAAAAATGGGATGCCATGGTTCTATATTCAATCCCAGGAATCGCATTTCTTTGTTTGGTGGGATATGGCTGGATCCAACCTCCAAATCATTTAGGAACCAACCCTCTCGGATTCAGAGATATGACCGACCTACCTCTACTCGGATTTTTTAAAAGTTTTCAGGACGGAAACTCGATTCAGTTCAAACTGAAGGAATTTCCAAAAATTTTCTTTTTTATCTCTTTTTTAATTTTATCAATAGTCTGTATCCAATCATTAAAAAAATCTTTTGCCACCGACATCAATTTGCTCATCCCAATTTTTGGAAGTTTGTTTGTCATCCTCATCGCAGAAGAAGGTTATTGGAGATCTTTTGACAATCTCAGCCGAATGTTTACGCTCATTTTGCCTTTTTCCTTACTGTTAGAAGGTATTTTAAAAAAACCCTTAATTCGTTTTTTCCTTGGTATCTCCATCACCTTATTTGTATTTTTAATCATTCGAATTGTCTGGATCACACCCACAAAGGAGTTTTTCTTTACCCCATGATATCTTTAGCTTATTCTCCATGTCCCAACGATACCTTTCTTTTTTACCATTTGATTCGAAATTCTAGTTATCCAGTCAAAGAAGAACTATATGATGTAGAAAACTTAAACGAATTTGCATTCCAGGGAAAATTCCCGGTCACAAAACTTTCGTTTGCCGCCTACTTCCATATCATCGAAAAATACATCTTATTAGAAACTGGGTCCGCATTAGGAAGGGGTTGTGGTCCCATTGTTGTCCGGAAAAAAAATACAAAAACAGATCTCAGTAGTTACGAAAATCTATACATTCCGGGACTTTTGACCACGGCAAACCTTCTCCTTTCTCTTCATACAAACGGGAAACAAAAACCAACCCCCATTCGTTATGATGAAATCATTCCCAAAGTAATGAGTGAGGAGAATAGTCTTGGTGTCATCATTCACGAAGAACGATTTACTTACGAAGCAAGAGGAATGGAAAAGGTTGTGGATCTTGGAGAATGGTGGGAAAGTTCTACAGGTTATCCCATTCCCTTAGGTGCCATAGCAATCCGTAGGGACATCCCACGCGACGAAGCCCTTAGATTCCAATCAAATCTCAGAGAAAGTTTGAAGTCAGCCTATTTAGAACCGAAAGAAATGATGGATTATATCAGAACCAATTCGCAAAACAAAGATGATGCGGTAATCAAATCTCATATCAACTTGTATGTAAATGATTATACAAAAAACTTAGGGAAAGAAGGTCACGGTGCAGTAGAGTATTTACTCAAACGTGCGGTTGAGGCAGGTTTCATTCAAAAACCCACCTCACTTCCTTTGTTTTTAGGAGAAAGTTAACATACAAAGGATATTTCCTTTGTCTCGTTTGCAAGCTTCCACTGCTTTTGCCACAAGCATTCCTGGTTTTAATTTTGATGGATCCGCTTTAACGGCATGACCAGAAGAAAGGCCTGAAACCAAAAGATCTCCTGGATAAATAGGAACTTGTGTTGCATCCACATGGATTTTGGCGATCCCAAGCAAGGCCACAAGCACATACTCCACAGCCTTCTCTTGTTTTCCAAAAACAAGATGGGCACTAGTCACACAAACTCCAATTACGTTTGTGGAGTAGGGGTGTTTCGATCTTCCAAGAACACCTGGTTCTTCCGTTGCGACAAGAAGGTCTCCCGCAGTCACAACATCTTTCCCATCCAATCGGAAATAACGAGCGATACATTCTTCGCCGCCATCTTTTGTGATCCGGAGATTCCCTTCAAATAAAGACTCACCACTAGCATAAATGGCTTTTCCTGAACCAGAAAGTTCTAACTCTGGAATTCCTTTTCCATCCACAACAAGAGCAAAATCGGATTGAGATAAAAATCGTCCACCAGGCGCCGTAGTTCCGGCACCTAAAATTCCAGCAGATTGTTTGGAATCCTTTCCCTTAGAAATTCCGTATACACCAACAGAATCACCAAATCCAGATACCCCAGTCCCAGAAGAAACTCCGGAAACTCCAGTTCCTAATTTTGTGTTTTTTCCATAAATGACAGCATCTTTACTTTGTGGAGGAACAAATCCCTTGGTAGAACCTTCTGCCTCTCCCGTAATTTTCAAAAGCCCTGTATGGGAATTAAAATCATGTTCCTTTTCTGCATACGGATGTGTGTGTGGTTTCGGATCTCTTTTGTCAGACAATCTTGGATCATCAGAAAGCACCACCTTACCAGGGATAGACTCACCATGGTTAGCCAATAAAACAATCCCTGCATCTTCAAATCCAGCTTTCGCCAATCGTTTGTCATTCCCTTGCACAACGGCACCTGGTTTGGTTTCACCAGAGTGGGCGAGTTGTACAATTCCGTGAACTTCGGTACTTGCATGCCGCAATCGTTTGTCATTTGCTTGCACTACCGTATTCGGTTCTTCTCCACCATTGGGTGCAAGTTGTACAATCCCTTTGGCAGTGTTTGTGGCATCACGAAGCCTTGGGTCGTCCCCAGTAACAACTTTATCAATTGCAACTTCACCAGATTCAGCAAGTTGCACAAGACCGATGGATTTTTTGGTGGCCACTCGCAAACGAGAGTCATTCCCTTGGACAACAACACCTGGCCGCGTTTCTCCGTCTAACGCAAGCTCCACGATCCCCGGGTGGTCGGTGGATGCACTTCGCAAACGTTCATCGTCTGATTGTACCACAAGTCCTGGTCTCGATTCTCCACTTCTAGACAACCTAACTAGACCATGTGTAAGTTCAGTGGCGATTTTTAGGCGTTTATCATTTCCTTGGACGGCAACACCTGGTTTTTCTTCCCCATCCGATGCTAACTCAACAATTCCACGGTATTCGGTAGTGGCATCACGAAGGCGTCTGTCATTGGCCTGCACCACCACACCTTCTTTGACCTCACCATCCACGGCCAAACGAATGATTCCGGAACGAAGCACTGAAGCGTAGGGAAGGGGTTCTCTCGTTGGCCCACCGTAATCTTTTTTATCTGGGCTAGAATATAATTCGAGTTCTATGACTTCGGTGATGTAATCTTTTTTATTTGGTTGTTTCTCTTGGAAAAAAACCAATTTCAGAAAACGTAAATTGACTGCAGAAAATCTCCATTTATACCAAGTCCCCGGTTCCGATAAAAAGAAATTCTCTTCATGTAACTGGTGCCAAGTCAGATCATCTTCGCTATAATAGGTAACAAACCTTTCTGGAAAATTAGTAGTTGGATCATTTTTGGTAAGCATTCGCATCTCTTCGATGCGGTTCACAGAACCCATATCCAAAATCAAATATTCTTCTTCTGGTTCTTCTTTCTTTTTAGAAGACCATCCGTAATCAGGCCTTGTATCAAAAAGATTTTCTTTTACATACAATCTGTCCAGTTCCGAACTGGCTTGGATGGATTGGATCCCAGTAATGAGTATTTTTAACTGACCAAAACTAATCCGATTTTTTCCGTTACTTGCTTTCCTGGAAATTTTAGAAACAAATTTCACATAACGAGCGCTAGTAAGCGAAAAAAGCCATTTGGCTGAAGTTTTGAATGATTTCCGAAAGGATGATTCTTGTAAAATGGGTTCCCAATACTTTCCATCATGGGATAATTCAAACCGAAACGAATCAGGAAAAAAATCTAAACCATCCTTGCCTGGCAAAAGTTCGATCCCGTTAAAATAAACAACATCATCAAATTTAAAGATGATAGAAGAAAGTGAGGACTGCTCCTTCTCTTCAAAAAAGGATAAAAATTCTTCGTTTTTGACTTCGTAAGTTCCAGAAGTGGAAACTGATTTAATGGGTAAAGAGTAGGGGTGGCTTGTGCGGATTAAATGATCTTTCATTGCGCTTTGTTTGCTAATTCCTTCCAAAAAATACCGTTTTTCTATCCAGTCTATCGAATTTCACTGAGGCGTGATCCTTCTTCTTTCTCTGAAAATACAACGAGTACCGCTGGTTTGACTTTTTCCGTAAAATACATCTGTACAATTTGGCGCAGATGCCCTTGGAGGGGAGAGGTCACAATGATGACATTCCCATCGGTTTGCACTTGGATCCGATCCAATTGGTTCCAGGAAGATTGGGTGAGTTCTTTACTGGCCCAAGATAAGAATCCGGCCCAAGAAGCCGGGTGTGAAACCAATTCTTCCATAGGATATTTTTGCTCAGTTTTAAGCACTTCTTGCCTTTGGGAAGATACCAGTTCCCTACATAGAGATTGGATATAATTTGTATTTGATTCCATATGTAACGAAACCGCTTTTTTATAGGCCTCCAGAGCAATTTCAGGACCAAATAATTCTACCAAAGTTTCGAATGCTTTTTTTTCCTCTTTTTCCTTACCCATTTCCGAAGCGGACGGCGGAGCCGGTACATTGTTTGTATTAGATATAGTTATATTAATATGGTTAGGGGTTCCGTCCGCACCCCCCTTACCAACCGGTTTCGATCCCTCAGAGGACCCCATTTCGGAATCCCTGGGGAGTCGGTTTGTATCCCCCAGAGGGGTAATTCTGGATCCCTCATAATGAAAGGAGAAGTGGTATCTTGTGGAAGTCCTACCGCTACCGGGAACTTGGTAAAGCAGGCCCGCATGGGTGAGTTCTTTTTTGGCTGATACGATAGACTTTTTTGTTTTGAACCCGGTGAGCCTCATCAAAGTTTCCGTATTGGGCCAAACGGGTTTGAAGTTGTAGTCACTGAATTTCAAAAGAACAGGGTAGAGTGTTTTGGCTGCATGGGATAGCTCCGCCCAAACACCTGAATCTATGATGTCGGTCATCAGTCGGATATAGGGATGCCGCTGGTCGCTCACAAAAGCTCCTCCGCTTTTCTGCAAAAATTAAACCAAATTTAAGCAAATTTTACGAAGGAGTTGACATTATCTGACATAATGTTAATTATGTCTCATCCAACAACATTCCTTCGGGAAACCCCGACCCCCTGGAACACCAGGGGAATTTTTTTATGTTTCGGGTTAGGATACTAAATATCCCACGTCTCTTGGGTCTCAAGAAACGTTTGCTCAAACTCAAATCACTTTAATTATGTCACATTATTGTCGGATTCCGGCAGATGTCAAGTTCGTACAGTAATTTTCCAGGCGAGTACTTAAAATTTTTTTCCTAAGTACTTGACTGCTTAGTACTTGATTGGGTTATGCCGAATCCCCGTATTTTTTCACTAATTCTTTGCGGATGAATTTATAGATATCACCTAACAAAATTTCATCATCCGATAGGATTTGAATTCCTGTCCCTGTTCTCCGGATTTTATACCCAGATAAGGTTTGGTTTTTTGTTGGGTTCGATTCACCCGATTTGGACTGTTTATTGAAATCTTTGGCGTCCCTGACTGTTTTTAGGGCTCCCTTGTGGAAGAGGGTTAAGAATTCATCTAAACTTCCTTTTTTTGCTGCCTGCGCTGCTTGGACCAAAAGGTTCTTATTATAGATTTCATTTTTTTTGCATTTCTCTAGATCCTCTTTGGACATCGAAGTGATGGAGAGCACCTCCGTCATATAACTCCGACTTTTTCCAAAAAGATCCCCCAACTCTTGGTCAGTATAGTTATGGGAATTTTTTAGAAAGAGGAGGGCGTCCACTTCTTCATAAGGAGACAGGTTTTCTCTTTGGAGATTTTCTATGACTGCTAATTTATAAATTTCTTTGTCGGGTCGGTTTAGAATTTTACATTCGATTTCGGGCCAACCTAGGGACTTGGCTGCGTGATACCGTCTTTCCCCAGCGATGATTTTGTAACTCCCTTCTTTTTCTCCCTTGGAGACGATGATGGGTTGCAAAAGCCCGTCCGCTTTTAGGGTCTGAGCCAGTTCTTCGATTCCCTTTTTTCTCTCCTGCCTTGGTTGGTATTCGGAGGGTTGGATTTTGTCCATCCGAATGGTTCGGATGGTGCCATCTAGATTTTCTGCTTGGTAGATATCGGCGAGAGTTCCGAGGCGTTTACTTTTTAAGCTCATTTAAAACCTCCTCGATAAAACCTTCATACTCTTGGGATTGTCTAGAACCCCGGTTGTAATCATAGACAGATTTTTTTGCTAGATGGCTTTCTCCGATGGCCACTCCGTCCGAAATTGTATGTTCAAAGATACGGAAGTATTTTGTCAAAACGGGTAGGATGGTTTTTGTGAGTAGGGTCTGGGGTTTGAGTTGGGTGATGAGGGCGCCCAAAATCTCTAGGTCAGGGTTGATCCTTTTTTTGATCGAGGAGATGGTTTGCTGCAAACCCATAATTCCGTCCATGGAGAACTTTTCTGCTTGGAGGGGGATGAGGACGTAGTTGGCGGCTACCAAACTGTTTACCGTGAAAATGGAAAGAGATGGGGGGCAGTCAATGATGACAAATTCAAAATCTTTAATTCCGGAAAGAGAGTCCCTTAGGATATAAGGAGCCTCTACTGAGTTTACGGAAACGGTTTCCATTTCCGCCAAGCGCATGCTAGATGGCGCAACCCACAAATGCTCGTTATACGCCGGAGTAATGATGTCTTTTAGGCTAGTGGCATTTTGGAAGAGGTGCGCTAAGTCTTTTTCAACAGTTTCCGGGTTCAGAAAAATTCCCGTGGAATTGGCCTGAGGATCCATATCGATGAGTAAGGTCTTATGATTTCGACGGGCGAGACCCATGGCAAGATTCAAAGAAGTAGTAGTTTTTCCTTCTCCGCCTTTTTGGTTTGCAACTGCAATCGTGATCATCTGTCTCTTTTTCCCTTCCCAAATGGTATGCTTTCTTGTCGAAAATTTGGGATCAATTGTATTTTTAGAAAGGTGCAAAAAAAGGATTTTTTGGCCCCTTCTCTCTCCATTGTCGGACATCCGACATACTGAAAATTAGCAAAAACTATCTCCTCTGTTTACGTCGGACATCCGACATTCAAATAGGTACGTACTTGACAAAGTGATTAAATTTAAACAGTTTCATAACATGTCTTCCCAAGCAATTCCCCTGCTTGCCTCCGAAAAAACGGGCAAGGATTGGATGGATTCTGTCCTTCCAATTTTGTGGGAGGGGCTATGTACGGAACTTGGATTCTCTTCTGGCGTAGTTGTTTTGAAAGCAGAGGAAGAAGATTCTTTTTATGAATCTGCCAGTTTCGGATATGGAGAAGATGGGTTTTATTATTCATTTCTAAACCGAGGTTCTGAACATTGGGAAGAGCTAATGCATTCTCCCGAACCTGTTTTTTTTTCCGGAACTGAGTTCGAACTTTTTGGAAAAAAAACAAATGCTTTCGCCATTCGAATCTCTTCTAAAAAATCCGAGATTGGTTTTTTATTAGCAGAAATGGAAGAGGCGAGCCATCTTCCATTTGCAATTTTTCTAAGTCTTTTTGCTGACAAGATCGGGAACGAATGGGGGAAATCCAAACCCAGTTTCGGAATCCAAGAGACAATTCGAGAAGGAAATTCGCATTCTTTATACCGAAAAGAAATTCCTAATTTGGATCTAGCCAGAAGGGAATTTGCCAACCAGAAAGTCCTGACCATCCTTGGCCAGGCGGGGTCTGGCAAAAAAACTTTGGCAAAATGGATCCACCAATCCCATCTCCCGGGAGCTCCATTTCTTGTGGTTGAATCCCTTCCGGAGCATTTTGGGAAACTGGAAAAAGCACTTTCAAATTGGGGGACCGAATTAAAGCAGGGGAGTTTGGTCCTTGTCGGGATTCAGGCATTGAATTTAGGCCAACAACAAATCCTCTCCGATTGGTGGTCCAAGTCTGGATATTCCGGTTCTCTTTTTTTACTTGGGTCTGAAGAAATGGGCCAAGAATTATTGCCAGAGTTTGAAAGATTTTTGCGAAAAAATTCGTTGGTACTACCAACGCTTAGGTTCCTTCCTAAAACAAAGTTGCAGACCTTGGTTCAGGCCATATTTGAAGAATTATGTGATTCTCAGAACCGCTCCGGTTTGCAATTAGGAGATCGAAGTTTGCAAGAATTGGTTTCCAGGGGTTACGCGGAAAATTTCACGGACCTTCGAAATACCATTCTTACAGGGATTCTCACCTGTCGTACAAATCAGGTAGAACCTGCAGATTTAGAACCTGGAAAATCCAAAATGGATTTGGAGATTCCCGATGCCGAAGATTTAGACTTGCGGCGTGGAACCGAGGCCTTAGAAAGGCAGAAGATTCTTCTGGCTATGCGGATCTTTTCGGGCAACCAAATCCGGATGGCAAAGGCCTTGGGTATTTCGAGGGGATCCCTCCAATATAAAATGAAACAGCTTGGTTTAATGTAAAAATGGATGATACTGTATACGAAGAACGGAAAACCCCCGCTGGTTTTTTAGTTAAAGTTCGACTCTCCAAGCTTACCTACGTCGTTTTTACTGATTCCGGTCCGGAAGTCCCCAAGGGTGCTAGGAATAATTCCATAGTTGTCAACGTCCCCCGGGTTGGGTTTTTTGGAGACGATTTTGATGTCTCCCACTTCCATTTGGGAGAACTTTCCTTTGTGAATGTCAAAGCAGGGAAACTCGTTATCCCTTACCAACATGGGTTTTCCAACGAAATCAAAACTATCTATTTAGGAACGGGGAGCCTCAGCGATGTCCTTCCCGTGGTCATCTACCACTATAAAAACAAAGAAGAATTGATGGCGGCTTGGGAGAGAGGGGAGCAGGCCCAATTTTTGGTTGTGGATGAAGAAATCCCACGTTCCGACATGGTTTCCTTTAAGATCAGATACCCTAGCATGAATATCCTTGTGATCAAAAAAAGGATCAATACTTCGGCGGAATCCCAATCTCCGAAAACCGATGAATCCAAGGATAAGGGTGTGGTGGATTACGATAAGGTTCGTGCCACTGACGTTGCCAAAAACCAGAACCTAAATACTTACAGCGAGAACCCGGTATTTTTAGCGAGGATCCACCTCCGGGCTATGGAACTTGATAAGGTGAAACAACTCCTTCTCGACTTCCATCTATCCTCCGATGATGTAATGTTCATCCGTACCTTCCTCGATGTGATGATCAAAAACGAATTAAAAAAACCAGAATTAGATGTGGTGAAAAACCAACTCATTGCCATGAATGAAGCATTTCGGTTGGCAGTTCTCATTTTGGAATTTCGTGTCGAAGATTTTGAGAAAGAATTGGACTCCGGTTTTTCCAAAGAGATCTCCCATATGATCTATGCCCTTCTTGCCAAAGAACAAGAAACGGCCCAAGACCTAGAACATGAAATTGTCCTTTGGGAATGGAAGCTCCGCGTGCGCTCTCAGATCCTAAAAAAATAACCAAAATCGCCCAAAAAAAGCTTTATTTTTGTAATAATTCGGTGAAAACTGAGGATAATCCTATGATTTTCCTCGGAAAAATAAAAAATCTGGCACAAAAGTTGCAAAAGAGCGCCCTTTTGGTTTTGCTCTCTGTGATTTTTATTTTTCCCGTTTCTGGCCTTATGGCGGATGAGTTAGACCTTCCTGTCATCATCCCGAACGATGAACTTCTTACGCCGATAGAACTTAGAGATGGATTGGTTTATGAAGTGGTGGTTCCTGAAACAACGGAACTTGCTTTTTATGAAATCTCAAACTCAGAAATTGTAACAAAAGCTCAGTTAGGTCATACTGATTCCTCTGAAACAAAATCTTCCCTTCACTGGAAAACATCTTGTTTCGGAAAAGTTTGCGGCCAAGGCGAAGCAGCTTTCTCCAAAATAGGAACTCTTGTAGAGAGAGAAGGTGGTTCTGTTTTTGAGAATGGCCTAGAGGATTCCTTTGTAAAATCGATTGCCAGCCCAGGACTTTTTGGTTTTCTGGGGATATGTCTCAGCCGAAGCGAGTTGCCTTCCAAAAATTTCTCAATGCCATGCGAAAACTCTCTACTGAAGTCAATGACTCAGAGATCTGCAAACGATTGGAAATTCTTATGGCAACCAGTAAGGATGACCTCCCTTTGGCACACGTCAACCAGCTCCTCCAGGATCCAAAAAACTTTGATCCAAAGACCATCCCGGAACCATACACACAGTATGTCCGACATTTCATCTACATGGTCAAACGGAATGGAAGGGTTCCTAGCGACTTATTGTCTGGTGAAGAGGAAAGATCTGGGGCAGACCGCTCTGGTTCCAAGGCAGCAAGAAAACAGCCTACAAGCGGTGCTAAATCAAAACGTAGCACAAACAAATCCACAACTCCTGTGAAGAAGGGGAAGTCTTCCCCTAAATCAACTCCCAAAAAGTCCTAAAAAAGGCAAATACAACCCAGGAACAAACCGCCCTGTGCTGCGCACAGGGAAGATTTTCCATTTTCTCCGTGAGGGAACATAATCCACTCTAGAGCTTGGTTTCCCCAAAATTGACCATTTTTAAGCATTTATCTAGGGTTCTTTCCTCTAGCCCGAAAGTTAATTGGAAATTCACTCGCAAATTCAAAAAAACTGCCAAAATTTAGGCATTTATTAAATTGGATCCCCGGAAATCTAATTGCCCGAGGATGGCCACCAAACATAAGTTCGGTTCCTGGCTATTGATCGCTATTGGGCAGCTACTGTTCCCATTAGGGCACCCAAACCACGGCATGATGGCACCTGGGCAGGCAAGAAGTGGGCGATTGCTTGGAGCGCCTGTATTTCGGCAAATCCTGGAAGGAGGTCTGAATGCTTCCGAGAAGGTTCTATTTGCTAGCGATGCCCGCGTATCATTTGGGCAAAGCTGTCAATTCGTTTGGGATGCAAGAATTTGGGCGTTTATGGCTCTCGAATGCTACCGCCCTCTATTTGAAGGCTTTCGGGGCGATTTTGTGGAATTTCTAAAAAACTGCCTAAAATGGAAAAGTGGGCCTGTGGGAAGCACAGGAAGGGAAATTTTGACTTTTACGGATAGGAGAGCAGAAAAACAAGGAAAGAAGTGACGAACCTGGGGCAGTTAGCTCAGATTTTAGGTAAATTTCCAAATCTTTCCCGCTTATGAGATAAAATGCTTCGGCAGTCCCAAATTCACTCAAAATGATTAGTTTACCTGCCAAAAAGTCATGTGTAGCGAAAATGCATCCGTATGTAAATTTGTCAGAGATTTGAATAGTGGTTGCCAGGCCCCGCGACGCAACCCACCGTTCTTTTTTATATGGCGGAAACGATACGACTTAGGGTGAAATGCCATGCCTGCTCCAATTTGATTGAAGGAACGGCTAAATATGGGTCTGGACACTTTGTCCCAGAGGGGATTGTCTTTGATTTTGTGGCAGTTGGCAAGGTGGAGGGAGCGCAGGGACGAAGGGTCAAGGCAGAAGTTACTTGCACTTGTCCGAATTGCGGAGTGAAATGCAAGTATAATGTGTAACTGCTTATAATTGATCAGATATATGCTCTTTAATTCGGCAATCTTTGCGTTGTTCCTTCCGGCTGCTGTTTTGATCTGGCATACTTTACGCATAATATTGCCTAAAGATGATCTAAAATATGATTATTGTAAGCTGACTTCCGGATTAGTATTAATCGTTTATTTGGTTGTTATTAGTGCAGTTTTCTACTGTTTTTGGAACCCACTGTATTTTGCCCTCTTGCTCTGGGTTGCTTTTGTCGATTTTTGGTTGGCTAGGACGCTCGGTTTTCTTCATTCTCCTATTTGGCGGAAGTCAGTTTTGGGAATTTCTCTAGCAAATAGCCTGGGAATTTTGATATTTTTTAAATATGGTCATTTTATTGATCAAAATTGGGCATATTTTACGAATCGCTCGCTATTTGCCCCTGGTTTTTGGGCAGATGTCCTCCTTCCTGTGGGAATTTCCTTTTATACCTTTCAGTCCATTTCGTATTTAGTGGATGTTTACCGAAAGGAATTGGAGCCTGAAAAGCGTTTTCTTTCCTATTTGCTTTTTCTCTCCTTTTTCCCCCAGTTGGTGGCAGGTCCGATCGTCACGGCAAAGTCCTTTTTGCCCCAAATTCGTAGGCCACTCCTCTTCCCACGGATCCCAGTTCTTTTTGCAATTTTTCTCATTTTGCTTGGGTTATTTAAGAAAATGGTGCTCGCTGATCATTTGGCCGAAACCTCAGACTTTGTATTTCTCCATGTTGGAGAGGTTTCGACAAAAGCTCTTTGGGTGGGAATGTTTTCTTATTCTTTTCAGATCTATTGCGACTTTTCGGGTTATACAGACATTGCCCAGGGAGCGGCACTTCTCTTTGGGTTCCGGTTGCCTGAAAATTTTAAGATGCCTTACCTTTCCGCTGGGTTTTCGGAGTTTTGGACTCGGTGGCATATCTCCCTATCCCAGTGGCTTAAAAAATATATTTATATCTCTCTTGGTGGAAACCGGATTAGCGAAAATATAACTTACAGGAATTTGTTTCTTGTGATGGCCATTGGAGGACTTTGGCACGGGGCTTCTTGGAACTTTCTAGTTTGGGGAGTTTGCCATGGGATTTTACTCATTTTAGAGAGATCGGTTTTTCAGAGATTTCCTTTTTGGACCTTGGATTGGATGCGGTGGTTTCGTGTGTTTTTCACATTCCTTTCTGTGAGTTTACTTTGGATTTTCTTTAGGAGTAGTGATTTTGCCTCTTCTCTGTGCTACCTACAGGGCCTTTTTGTCAAAAAAGAGGGTTTTTCCCTGCCTTATACCTTTGAAATGAACTTTGTTTATTGTTTATTGTTCGTTTTGGTCGGACATATCTTTGGAAGTTTTTATTTTAAAGACAACAGACAATTGTTAGATGGATTTAAAAAATGGGAAAATTCCTTAGGAAAAACGGCTATTTTTGGTGTTTTGGTATCTGTGTCCCTCATTTTGATTGTTTTGTTTTCGGCCGATAGCAAACCTTTTGTGTATTTTGTCTTTTAGAGGGTGGTATGAAACAGCGGTTATTACTTATATCTTTCTTACTTGTTTCCCTATTTGCCTTGGATTTTTTGATTTTTAAAAAACTTCAGTTTTTGTTACCAAATGAATCACCTTGGAATACCAATCATTTCTTTAATTTTTTATATGAGTATGAGAGGATTCGCACTCTTCCTAAAACCAAAAAAAGAATCATCATTGTGGGGAGCTCCGTTGCTTATTATTCTATCGATGCCCGGAAACTAAAGGAGTCCTTACTTGGTGGTTTTGGTTTGGATGTGGATGTTTTTTATTTAGCTTACGCAGGAAATAGTCCTCTTTATGTATATTTATTACTGAATTGGTTGGATCCATTAGAACCTGATCTAGTCGTTTATCCTGTCAATTTTATCGACTATAGGCTTCACAGAACTTACGTTATGTTCCCTGACGGTAGGAATGATTCCGTGGATGAATCGGCGGTTGTGAGAGACGCACTCACTTTTGAGGAGGCTCCTCAGTCTTTATGGGTATTTCCTTGGGAAACCTTAAAAGAAGTTGGCACTTCGATGAATTGGGAGACCCGGTCTCAGTATTTACTTTCTTCTGCTTTTTCTTTTTATCGTTATAAAGATATTTATCAACAAAACTTACAAAATTTGATCCAACACCGATTTGGTCGAAATACCAGTTATCATGCCTATGCGGGGGTCTTGATTCCAGAAGGAATTAATGGCCTTGGTTGGACGGGGCAAAGTTTTAGTTTTTTCCCGACAGAGAAAATTAAAAACAAGGGGTTCTGGGTTGAGGTAACCCAATTTCTTTTGGCGGGGAAACCTTGCCGGATGGAAATATCCAACGGAACCACACGCCAGGAAATTACCCTCACCCGCGAAGGTTGGGTCAAACTCTACTTGGATCCAAAGTTCTTCCTAGAGAAAAAGTTAGTCACTGTAAAACTAGAAAGGGTGTGGTTTGCAAACGAGGCAACGGGAGCATATTTAGATTATCATTTGGATCCAATGGGGGTGCGACTCGAGCAGACTTTTGGACTAGAAGAAGCAAAGTCTGGAATCCAATACGAAAGGGAGCCAAGAACCGAAGACTTTCGTTATTTAGGAATGAAGGATGAAGAATATCGTAAGTACTTTCATTACCGGTTGCTTGAGGGACTGGAAAAAAGGCCAGGGATCGGATACCTCGTTGCCTTAAAATTGGCAAAAGAAAGAATTCGCGAGGAATCGTTTCGACCTTATTTCCACTTCCGGTATCTTAAAAAAATCGCAGATCATTTCCGGGAGAGAAATGTTCGTTTTTTACTCATCAACAATCCCGAGAGTCCCATTTCCCTTGATTGGTATGAAGACTCTACTTGGTATAAAGACCATCTGGCCTATCTGGAATCTTTGGCAGGAGGGTCAGTCTATTATTGGGACATCCACCGAAGTTTACCCATGCAGGGTTTTTCCGACTTCCACCACTTTACTTATCTTGGAATGGAACAAATGAATCCGATTTATGCCAAAAGAATTGGAAATCTCTTTCCGAAATAGGATGTTTTTCAATCCTTACATTAGATAAGGAATTTTATGGAAAAAATCAAAGTTGGAGTCCTGGGAGCAACAGGTTCCGTCGGTCAAAGATTCATTCAACTTTTGGAGAATCACCCTTATTTTACGGTGACTCATTTGGCAGCTTCGGAAAAAAGTGCCGGCCAAACTTATGGTGAAGTGATGAAATCTCGTTGGAAGATTTCATCCGATATCCCTGCTTATGCAAAAGACATTATCATTACGTTACCAAATCCTGAAGTTACGAAGGGCGTGCAACTCGTGTTCAGCGGTCTTGATGCATCCATAGCTGGAGAAGTAGAAACTGCTTACGCGGAAGCGGGGGTTATGGTTCTGTCTAATTCTAAAAATCATAGAATGGATGCGAACGTGCCGATTCTTTCTGCGGAAGTGAATGCACATCATTTGGATGTTTTACAATTCCAAAAGACCAAAGGAAAAATCATTACCAATTCCAATTGTACCATTATGGGTGTTACCATTTCATTGAAACCTCTCATGGATGCTTTTGGTTTAAAGTCTGTTATGTTGTTTTCGATGCAGGCCATTTCTGGTGCTGGATATCCAGGAGTTCCGACTATGGACATTCTTGGAAACGTGGTTCCTTATATTGGTGGTGAAGAAGACAAAGCAGAAATCGAACCACAAAAATGTTTGGGCACAGTGAAAGATGGGATCATCCAATCGGCCGATTTTAAAATTTCAGCTCATTGCAATCGTGTTCCTGTTTTTGACGGACATACGGTTTGTGTTTCTGTTTCTTTTGATAAAAAACCAAAAAAAGAAGAGATTCTTAAAGTTTGGGCCGATTTTCAAGGGGAACCGCAGAAATTGGGATTGCCGTTTGCACCAAACCCGGCTATTCTCTACCGCGAAGAAAATGATAGGCCCCAACCTCGTCTGGATTTAGAGACAGGAAGAGGTATGACGACTGTAGTCGGAAGGCTTCGGGAAGATCCAATTTTGGATTGGAAATGGGTTGTACTTTCGCATAACACGATTCGAGGTGCGGCAGGTGCTGCGATTTTGAATGCAGAGTTATTGTATAAAAAAGGATTTTTTAACTAAGGAATTTACTACGTAAATGTTAGATCCCAACCTCCCTGAATTAAAAGTAATGGATTACACTGCCTGTCTCCAAAAGGTACAGGCTATGGATTCACGGGGGGACTTTTCCTACAAAGGGATCTATAAAGTTTTACTGGTGATCTTTGAGTGGACAGATAAGTTTTTACAAAACAAAGTTTTGCCAAACGTAGAACAAATTGAACGCGATAGTTCGATTGATCGAGATCGTACAGAAAACTATGTGATCGATTTAAGTTATAAACAAAATCCTGCCATCATCAGAAAGATGAACGTCCTCGAGTTTCATCCCAATGAACCTGGAGATCCTGAAAATCCAAAGACCTTTATCAAACACAATACAGTATTTGCAAGACCAACAACCTCTGATGGGGGAACTGCTTTTCGATATGCGTTGGGTTTGAACGAACTTTCTACTGCCGCCATCAAAGGATGGTTCAACGAAAAAAGAAAGTATGTTGGAAAAGAAAAAATGCGCAAAGTCATCAAAGCAGCGGTAGATTCTAACCGGTTGTTTGATACTTATGCATCTACCGAAATTGGGAATTTGTTCCAATGCCCTTATGACAAAACAAAAGTACAAAAGGATGCAACCATCATCATCCATTTGAAACCGATTTTGAAACAATTGGTGGATGATAAAATTCTGTTTTTTTTCCGGAATGATTCTGCTTCCAGACCTGCAAATAAAAGTGTTTTTTTATACAATCGGCCGTCCGAGATAGCTGATCGTTATGATGGTTATATTGATTATACAAAAAATACAATTTACCCTGCTCTAAAAAATTTAGGAGTTATGGGTGAAATCACCGAGGATTCTTGGAACTCTCCCCGTAACCTTTTAACAGAAATTAAAGGTTACATGAATGATTCTTATGGAGACCAAAAAACTTTAATCGAAGAGTGTCTGGTTCTTAATGAGATTATCGAAAAAGATAAAGAAAGAGAAGAAAAACAAAAACGCAAACAACAAATTGACGATCTTATGGCTTTCCTTGCGGAAGCAGGCCGGATTGTTGAAGTAAACTTACTTCGTGTGAGTGGGGAACCATTAACCGACGAGTTTCGCGCCTCTCTTCTTGCGCAACCGGAACTTCTTTATACGGAATACGCTGATAACAAGGTGTATAACGAATTTATCCTTCATAAATCCTGTATTCCTCAGGCAATTGAATCAGCAAAAAGAACTTTCCAAATCAAACATTCTGATTTAGAAATCCGCGTGTTAAATCAAATGAATGTGACCCTTCATATGAATGATGAAAGTCCCAAACGTTTGTTGGAAGAAATCGAAGCACAAAGTCTTTTTCAATTCCTCCCATTTTTTACGAGGATTTGGCGAATGATTATGGGCAGTATGACTGTTCATAAGTTTGAAATCCCTCCGATTAAAGCTCGGTTACAACAACAACTAAACAAGGATTTGGCGAGTCAAAAAGCTAAAAAAATATCTCAAGAAAGGGATCGTCTTGTTAAAGCCCGTTTGAAAGAAAGGGAAGAGTCCGAAAAGGAAGCAGAAAAAAGATCAAAACAGACACACCAAGCGGAAGCATCTACTTCTGGATTTAATGGTGGAGAAGAAGATTCTGAACCAGTAAAACAAGGTAGCCCCGAAGAAGAAAAAAAATGGAAAGAATCCATTGAGTCAATCATTCGTATTTTGGATGAGGCTTGGGAATTTGGAGTGTATCCTGACCGCGAGTATGTACTTTCTAAACTGAATGGAAAGTTTACAGAAGAGAATCTGATATTTTTCTTAAAAAAATTTGGCGGAAAAGAAATCTATAGTTTTCCCATTCGAAACCAAAGGGAAAAATTCCCTTGGCCGGTCCTTGTTTCTACAGGGTATCTAAAACGACATGGCAAAAAACTTTTTGATAAAGTGAAAGCTGAGAGTGACCGCCAACGAAGCGAAAAATTTCCAAACCAAGAGAAATTCGACATTGCCGAATCGCAATTAGACTTTCTGAATAGAATCTTACCCCGGTTAAAACCTTAAAATTATGCCTGCTATTGAACAACTAAGAGCTCGAAAAACAAAAATCGTTTGCACCATTGGTCCTGCGACTGCTTCCAAAGAAATGATCCGAAGTCTGGCATTGGCTGGGATGAACATCGCAAGAATCAATATGAGTCATGGAGACCATGAGTTTCATAGAAAGATCATTCGTATTATTAAATCGCTCAATAAAGATGAATTACATAAACAACCAATTTCCATCCTTCTCGATACACAAGGACCGGAAATTCGAACTGGGGATGTTCAAAACGACCTCCACTTAAAAGTGGGTGAAACTTTTACCTTCCATATCATTCCAGGGATGGAAGCCGAAGCCCAAAGTGTTTTTGTAAACTATCGTGATATTGTAAAAGACCTAAAGGTTGGTGATAAAGTTACAGTTGATAACGGGCTCATTAACTTGGCTGTACAGGAAATTCGCGAGAATGAACTCGTTTGTACTGTGTTAGATGGTGGGAAACTCGGATCTAGAAAACATATCAACTTACCCGGGATTCGAGTTAATTTACCTTCCATCACTCCGAAAGACTTAAAAGACATTATTTTTGGTTTAGAAGAAGATATTGATTTTGTGGCTTTATCCTTTGTCCGAACTCCAGAGGACGTGATCCAATTACGTGGGATCATTGATGAAAAAAATCATCATGCACAAATCATTGCAAAAATCGAAGACCAAGAAGGCCTAAAAAATCTAGATGCCATCATCCGCGAGTCCGACGGGATTATGGTGGCTCGTGGCGATTTGGGTGTTGAGATTGAAATCGAAGAACTACCCATTGTCCAAAGAAGGATCATCAAACGTTGCCAAGAAGAAGGAAAACGTGTGATTGTTGCGACTCACTTATTGGAATCTATGATCCAAAATGCTTCTCCTACGAGAGCGGAAGTGACCGATGTTGCCAATGCTGTGTATGAAGAAGCAGATGCCATTATGTTGTCCGGTGAAACCGCTATGGGAAAATTTCCTGTGCGTTGTGTGGAGATGTTGGATAAAATTGCGCGTCGTATGGAGATGTCGATCAACCTCGGCCTTGCTGCGCAAAGAAAACCGAAAGATCAAAAAGAAGAGATGGCTCGTTCGGCGGCAAATTTAGCCGATTCCATGCAAGCACATGCCATCATTGCGATCACTCGTCGTGGGATCACTGCTAACAACCTAGCATCGTTTCATCCAAAGTATCCAATTGTCCATGCGTTTACAAATATGACATCTGTTAGGCGAAAACTTTGGCTGACGAGAGGAGTCATTCCTTACCGAGTGGATTTTTCTTCTGATCCAGAAAAAACAATCAAACTCGCCATCCAAACTCTTGTGAATAATGGATACCTCCAAATGGGAGAAAAGGTAGTCATCCTTTCTGATATTATCGCTGGTGAAGAACGAGTCGAAACCATCCAAGTTCGTGAAGTAAAATAGTTCCCATGTCCTTTCGGAATCTGATTTCTGTGTTGGTCATTCTATCAACATGGATTTCCATTCCCTTAAAAGCGGAAGAAAGAAAATCGGATGTTCCCGAATGGATTGGCGAATTTAAAAAATTAGACGAGGACGAACTTTCTAAAAAAAAAGAAGGTTGGTATGCGACTGGTCTTCCTTTATTTGGAAATGATGCCGTAAATGGATCAGGTCTTGGAATCCTTGCCAATATTTTCTATAACGGTACCAAAGCAGATTCTTCTTTTAAATACACTCCTTACGAACATTTGTTTTCTGTTGGAATTTACAGATCCAATCGTGGAACTCAAAATAATTATTTATTATGGGACGCTCCATACTTTTTGGATACAGCCTATCGTCTCAAAGCTTATGTAGGTCATGATGGCAGTTTTTACAATCAGTACTTTGGTGTAGGAACGGAAAGTTTAGAACCTCTTTATTTTAAAGATAGAAATGTGGATGGAAGTCGCATCACTCGTAATGCCACTTTTTCTGATTTTGAAAATGCAAATTCGTACGTAAGAAACCGTGGGCCTGGGAAAGAATTTACATCGAACCAACATTATCATGATTATCAATTTGAAACTACTTATGGGCAATTCGCGTTAGACAAAACGATTTTCCAGGTTTTTCGAGTTTGGGGTGGAGTAGAGTTTTCGAAAAATTCTGTTAGGCGTTATGATGGGACTTCCACCGAAGCACGTGAACCACTATCCAATGTAAAAGTTCCTGCCATCGAAGGTAATTCAAAACTCACGGAAGATGCAAATGCCGGAAAAATCATTGGATTACATGGTGGAAATTTAAACTACATCCGTGCGGGGATTGCTTATGATACAAGAGACTATGAGCCAGACCCGGATCGTGGTTGGCTCATTGAATACAATATCAATAAAGCAGAAAGAACGATAGGTTCTGATTTTGGTTACATCAGACATTTCGCGCAAGCGAAGAATTTTTACCAACCTTTCCCGAAACTTTTTGAAGAGTTTGTCATCGCACAACGTGTGGCACTTACCAAAATTGAAGGTGAAGTTCCTTTTTTTGAATACCGATATCTTTTTTCCATCGATGGTCCGTTTGGTGCCCTTGGTGGACAGAACACACTCCGCGGGTATAGACAAGAACGTTTTTTTGGTCCAGTGATTGGTTTTTATAATATTGAGTTAAGATATCGGGTGGGGAGTTTTTCAGTTTGGGATCAATTCTTTCAATTGAGTATCGTTCCGTTTTATGATGTGGGTAGGGTTTGGGACAAACTCCGTGATGTAAACGCAATCGGTTACAAACATGCGCGTGGTTTGGGATTGCGGCTGATTTGGGACCAAGCTACAGTCATTCTACTGGACTATGCTTATTCCAGAGAGGACCAATTGTTTTATATTGATATTGGTCATACATTTTAGATTTAAATTTACTAAGAGATTTTGGTCTAAACCTAAATTCCAAACAGGAAAATTTTTATCTAGGAAATAAAGATAAAACAATACAGAGCAGAGATACATCGATTTTTCTCTATTCTGTATTGTTTTCATCGAAAAGGAGAATCAAAGAATTCCCCTCATCTAAATGTTTATTCTTTCATTTCATTGGAACTTCAATCACTAGTAATTCCGATTTCACTTCCGCATGAAATTTATAATTTTCCTTTCCGGAGTATCCAACAGCATCTTTACGTTCGAGAACCGTGTCCTCTACCTTTAATTTTCCACTGATGAGGAAAGTAAAGATTCCTTGCCCAGGAGCATGGACGGAATAAGAAAGTTCCTTCCCTGGTTCGAGCGTTGCCAAAGAAAAGTAGGCATCTTGGTTGATCCAAACGGCTTCCTCATCAATCGGAGAAACTACGGTTTGGAACCGATTGACTCTTCCTGCTTCCGAAAAAGTTTTTTGTGCATACCTTGGTTGGATTCCTCCAACTTTCGGAAGGATCCAGACTTGCAAAAAGTTGACCTTTTTTTCGCTACTATGGTTGAACTCCGAGTGTTGGATGCCCGAACCGGCAGACATAATTTGAACGTCACCTGTGCGAATGATACCATTCGTACCAGTACTATCTTTGTGAGCCAATTCACCAAAAAGTGGGATCGAAATTATTTCCATATTTTGGTGTGGATGCGTTCCAAAACCCATACTTGGTTCCACGATGTCGTCGTTTAGTACCCGAAGTGCTCCGAAGTTTGTTTTTTCGGGATGGTACCAGTGACCAAAACTAAAGGAATGGTGACTGTCCAACCATCCGAAATTGACATGCCCACGTTCGGATGCAGGGTGGAATTTTTTTTCTACTGGATTGTTGTTGGTCTTTAATGTTTCCATATTGAATAGTTTAATATTAAACTATATTTTGTCAACAGAGATTTGTTTTCAGGGAGTAAAAAAAGAAAATCACTTTCCATTCACTTTCACTCACCGATCATCATCCTATGTCGAAGATCACTAGTTTAGAACCAATAAAAACAAAGAAAAACTGGGTGGAGCTTGGACCGGTGTATGTAAACCGGGTCAGGTTTTTACTCGCGGGATTTTATGTCATAGCAACTCTCGGCTCTTACAAAACTTCCACAACTTTACAAACTATGAGTTATCTCGTGGGGATTACTTGTATGTTTTTATACGGAGGTCTTCAGGCTTATTTATTCAAAAAAGAGAAGTTGGGATCATTTTTCCCTAAGGTTCTGATTCTCATGGACATCACCGTCCTTTTTGCGGTCACTGCATCTGGTCTTATGGGTGGAAGCGGGGTTGCCGCCGACTTAATTAAGTCACCAACACTATACGTATTGTATTATTTTTACGTAGTGTATTCTGCGTTTTTGTTTTCTAAACGAACTCTTCTAATGAGTACATACTATTCTGCTTTTTGTTTGGTGATGATTTCGGTCATTGGTTATGGACAAGGAGTTGAGTTTAAAGAGGTAGAGGGATTCCAAAGCCAAAAGAGTACAGTTGGTATCTCCAATGAAGTATTTAAAATATTATTTTTGATTTGTTTTGGATATTTAACTTCTGCGGTTCTTAATTTATTAAATGAAATCAAAAATGAATCAGAAGAAAGACAAAAGGTTGCTGAGACAGAAAGAACAACCGCAGACAACTTAAATCGTAATTTGGTGAGAGTTGGTGCTGAACTCATAAAAACATTGAAATCCATTCGCGAAATCACAACGGACTTTAACTTACAGATTGAATCCCAAGACCAATCGATTCATGAACTAACAGAGTTTGTTTCTTCATTTTCAGAAAGTATTCAAACTTCTGTGAACAATATCGGAAAACAACACAACCAAATCAGTTTACTCAATCATAAATCAGATACACTCAAACTTAGTATTTCTGAAATTGGATCTTCAGTAGAAGAGTTAAATGCCAACATGGAGGATTTCCAAGATAGAAGTAATGTCCTTTCCGAAACGGTTAAAAACTTAGAAGAAAGGCTTAGATCGGTCAATGAATCTCAAAAAGAAGTGAGTGAAGTGAATGATATCATGGCAGAAATTGCTGACCGTACGAATTTACTAGCACTCAATGCATCCATCGAAGCGGCAAGGGCTGGGGAACATGGAAGAGGGTTTGCTGTGGTGGCTCAGGAAGTGGCAAAATTAGCAGAAAATTCTAATGAAAATGCGACTAAAATCAAAAAAATCATCACAACTTCCAATCGGTTCATTCAGGAAGGGACGGAGCTTGCTTCCACTTCTCTCAAACAAACGGAAGCCCTGCAATCTAAGTATGAACTCTTAAGTGCAGTCATTAAAACGGCCACGAACAAAATCAATTCCCAAAAGAATATTAACAATGAAGTACTCGAGGCATTAGATTTGATTGAATCAATTTCTCGCGATTTAGATGGGGAATCGAAACTCTTAAATCAGGACAAAGATCAGATGGTTGCCGTTGTTCAAAAAATGGATGAAATCAATAGAGAAGTAGTTATTAATGCTAGAAAAGTAGGTGAGAATACTTTAAGTTTGGAAAAACAAGCAGCTGATTTGGCATCAGAATAGAAAATGACAATGAAATCTAAATTCCTAATATTCTTATTTTTGACTATACCAACGTTTTTGGCTGCCGACTCTAATCCGAAGCGGTTTGGATTTGTCGTTGGGGTAAGCGAATATAAGGAATTGGCTCTTGGGGATTTGAAAACTGCCAAAAGTGATGCACTTGGTATGACGAAGATTTTATTTAGTTATGGATCTTACAATCGGATCCAAACTTTGGTACAAGAAGGATCCGTCAATTCAACACCTACTAAATATAATATTCTCTCACATTTTGAAGCCTTATTAGAAGAAACGAATCCAGAAGATTTATTTGTTTTTTACTTCTCTGGGCACGGTGTCGTTGATTACAATGATCGAGTTTATTTACTTCCAGAGGACGCAAACCCTCTAAAACCTTTTGAAACTGGGATTGCAGTGGAACAACTCCTAGAAATGACAAAGAAAGCCAAACTGAAACGAGTTGTGTTCTTTATTGACGCCTGTCGGAACCCAGATGATGGAAAAGGAGAAGAAGGTAGAAAGTATTTAGAAGGTTCAAACTTTCGAGATTCTGAAATTGTTTCAGTATTTTATTCCACCAAAGTCGGATATTCCAGTTATGAGGATCCCAAGTCTGGTTATGGAGTTTTTACCAAATTTTTGATTTATGGATTGGAAGGTAGGGCAGATTCCAATTATAACGGAGAGGTTTCCTATTCCGAATTGTCCAATTATGTGATTTCCTCTTTGCGAGAGTGGTCCAAAACAAACCAGAAATTACAAAAGCCATACACCAAAGAATATGCGGAGAAGTCCGAAGATACAATCCTTACTTACGCAGTGAATCCGGAAACTTCGCTTGCTGATGCACCGTTGTTCAATCCGTACAATCCCACTTATGCCTTTCGTTCCTTTCTTTTCCCTGGCTGGGGACAATATGCACGTGGGCAAGAAGATAAAGGAAAAATCATTATGTCTATCTTTGCTTTAGGTGTCCTGTATGCAGGTTATCAGTACAATACCTATAGAAATGATAAAGCTGCTTATGAATCTGCTGTAGGCATTCCACCGAACTCTCGAGTTACCGAAACGGTTGCTTTGAATTATTATCTGATAGAACCGTATCGGCAAAGGATGGAAACTTCCAGAACCAATCTATCTCAAGCCTTAACCGCACTTCTTGTACTTTGGTCGGCAAATGTGTTTGATTTTTATCTATTGGGGCCCAATCCTAAAGAAAAATCGGGTGTTTTGCTCGAATTTCACCTGGAAAACCAAGGTTATATGGGAATGGATAGAATCGGGAAGTTAGGTTATGCGATGCAGTTTTAGTTTATTCATAACTTTGTTATTCTTCCAATGTACGATTCAAGATAAAACCAAGAATCCCTTTGATCCTTCTACTTTAGCTGGCGGTTCTGTTGTTGTACTCGCAACATTGGCTTTTCAAAATGAAATTCAAATCACATCAAGATACCTACCTAGCGATTATCCATCATTTATAAAAACAGAAATCTTGGATTTGGATTTTAGTGAACCAGTTGCTGCATTTTTTACAAAAACAAATTTCAGCATTTCGGAAAACTATAAAGACGATTTAGTTTTAAGAGACGTATTCCCACTCTCTGATTCGAAACTTCGTGTTTTGTTTTCTGTTTCCTCTCGATCCGAATGGCGAGAGCCTATTTCTTTATTCATCCGAAGGCCTGAGTCGTTTGGACATTATGCATTTTCAGGAAAACAATTCGAATTTAAATTTCCTTACCCTCGTTATATTGGTTCTATTTCGGAACCTAAAGGCCAAATCACATCGACACTATTATCAGATGGAAGGATTTTACTTGTGGGTGGTGTTTCCATTTCCGGTAACACAGTGTCTACAGTAGAAATTTTAAATCCTGAAACAGGTTTATCCACAATACTGCCTTCGCTCAACCAAAGTTTAACGGGTATGGCTATATGCACAAACCCCGATGGTATTGTTTATGTATCGGGCGGTAAAACAGTGCCTGGTAATATTACGGCCAGCTCTCAGATTAGCAATCGAATCTACCGAATCCAAAGTGAAAATCAAACAGTGGTTGAACTCCCCGTTTTGTTACAAAAAAGACGATACGGACATACTATGGTCTGTTTGGATGATGGCAACTTGCTTGTGTCAGGTGGACAGTTTCAGGTTGGTAATGATTTTACTGCCATTACAAATGAACATGAACTCATTTCCGTCCAATCAGGAACTTCAACAACTTTAAATTCAAGTGCTAACTTTACGATGAATACGGTTTTCCACTTTGCTGAATATGTTGGAAGTGAACATAGAGTTTTCTTTTTTGGTGGGAGAGACCGGATCGATCCTTTTGCAGTTTATTCGAATGCGATTCGGCGTTTGGATTTGAATTCCCAAGTGATGGATGTAGTTGGGGATCCATTACCAACTTCAAGATCAAATGTTACAACTATCTCTATCCCTGGTGGCGATCAGTTGGTGTTAGGTGGAGTTCTGGGTGGAACTATCAATGTAGGTTCTCGTAGCATTGAATCTTGGAATAAAACTAGTGGGGTCAGTAAAACCCATGGATTCACAACTAGAGCTAAAAATGGAAGTTCTATTGTTCCTTATTCAGGTTCTCAAGTCTTATTTACTGGCGGAGTAGATACTTATTATAAATCAGGAATTTTAGAATTATACGATCACACAGAAATGAAAAATTTTGTTGTGGATACGATGATGAATGCTCGTTCAGAGCATTGTGCAGTAAAAACGAATCAAGGGATTGTCATCTTTGGTGATTCGGCATTAAATGATAGAAGGGTGGAGTTATATGGAAAAGATTAAATCTACCATTCTACTTTTTCTGTTGATTTCATGTAAAATTACTCCTGGTAACAATTTATTTGATCCAAACTCACCGACTAGTCTTGGTTTACTTCTTTTGAGTGCTGATCCTGTGGTAACCATGGAATTTTCTACCAATCGTGTACAACCTGGTGGGGTCATTTATGTGTCAACTAACCATGATTTTACGGCAAAATCAGAAGGTTTGAGGTTGCCTGTTTCCGGGTCAGGAGTTAGTCCTATTTTACAAGTCATCCCTCGAAGCCGTTTTTTGTATGAAGTTCGTATGAAACCAACCATCACTAGCGGTAAGTTTAGTATTGATCTTAAGGATTATTATCTAAATGAATCACTTTTGGTAAATCCTGAAAACTTTGAATTCGAAATCGATTCCCAACCACCGATTTTGGAAGTTCGTACAGGAAATGGAATTGATATTTCTGAATTACAATCAGGTTTTTTGGATATAGTTTCAAATGAGGACATTGTCTGGGAAGGAAAACTTTCTCAAGTCAGCTTATCGGGAACTGCTAAAAATAGTTTGGTTGTCTCTGATATGATTGTTTCTTCTCGCAACATACGTTTGTTATTTGCAGGGAATCCGAACTCAAATGGTGGAATTCTCACAGTTTCATTTTCAGGTGTCAAGGACAAAGCCTCCAATTCAGAAGGAGTCGTTATGGTTCCGGTAAAAGTTTTCGCCTTTAAAAGTGGGCCTAACTTGAATGTGGCGAGAAGGTCTTGTGTTGGGATTGAGTTAGATGATGGAAGGCGACTTGTTCTTGGTGGGAAGGCGAAAAAAGAAGTTTTGATCAATGGGAATGGTACTTTAAGTCATAGCGAAATTTACGATTCTACTTTAAAAAAATTCGTCCAAGGCCCAGACATGGTATTTCGACGCCAAGAGTTTGATGCTGTTAAACTCCATGATGGACGAATTTTTGCAGTTGGTGGGATCGGTGGAAAAATTGGTGCAGTAAACGATGGGTTAACTGCAACGGAAGTTTATGATCCTATTACAAATACTTGGACAGAGGGGCCGCAGTTATCATTGCCTCGATTGTTCCATAAAATGACAGTCCTTCCCAATGGCGATGTTCTCGTAGTTGGAGGTATGAGTCCTTATAAGCCAACTCAATCAGTTGGTACAGTGGAGCTGGTTCATATCACGAATAATCCTGCTACAATGACTGTTGAGATCGTGGGAAATCTCGATGATCCTCGAGGAAAACATACTCAGATCTTTTCACAAACTACAGGAAAGGTCATTATTATTGGTGGGGAACGTTCAGATGCATTTGGACTCCTTAGCAATGATTTTACGCCGAAAGCTTTGGATTCTATTGAATTATATGATATCAATACGAAAACTCTCTCAAAATCAACAGCGAAATTATACAAAAGATTTAATCATTTTGTTCACGGATTAGAAAATGGAGAGATACTTATTTTTGGTGGAATGAATTCTCGTTTCGATGATTCACAACCTGTGTTACGAGCACAAATTTATAATCCAACAACAGACACCATTAGAGATCATAAAAATTTGCTTTTTGGAAGAGAGTGGGGTTCCTCTTTTGTATTTCCTTATGGAAAAGACCAACTGATTGTTGCAGGTGGTTTAGAGTATCGCACAGGAAGTGGATCTACGTTTGATTCGATTCATGATACGGAGTCATGGTCGGAATCAATCAATCGATTTTATATGACAAGTCGTTCATTGAATGCTCGCTGGGATGGTTGTGATATTCGTTATTCATCGACTGGTGGTGGGATGATTTTGGGTGGTAGGATTGGAGATATTCTTGGGAACACCGAGGAATATAGCTTTGAATAAATCTATCCCTTTATTGTTTTTCTTTTTGATTGGATGTACGTTTCCTTCTGAATATGGAAACGTATTTGATCAAAAATCGACACAAGGATTGTTCTTAAGTACGTTTTTAAATTCAAATCAGTTTACTTGTTCCACGGATTCAAATGGAAAATCTTTTGGAAATGTAGATCAGATTTTGTTACAGTGCAATAGAGAACTTGCCAATTTGGATTCCGATTATTTAGCAACGGCAAATTTAAATGTATTTTCAAACATTCATTTTGAGAAAATTGGTTCTGACCGGCTTTTGGTTTCTTTCGATCCGCTAATCAATGATGGTCGATATGAACTTGTCCTATCAGGTGTTGTATCTTATGTGGGAGAAACTTTATTAGAAGATAAAATCCCCATTGTTATCGATACCCAAGTCCCCACCGTGGCACTCGTTGGATATATTCCCATTACTGATTATACTTTTTTTTCTGCTAGGTATTGGGACTTTACAGTTTCGGAGCCTTTAGAAAATTTTGGTCCGCCAATTCTCAGTGGTTCTTTAGCTTCTTCTGTTGTGTTACGGTCTGTACAAAAAATAAGTGGAAACTTATACCGAGTTTATTTCGAAACAAATTTTTCGACCAATGGGCCAGGGAATCTTACATTAGCATTTTCGAATTCTAAAGACGATGCTTTAAATGTGGTTTCGAATACGTTAACAGTCCAGTTGATCGGTCTAGTTCCTGGACCATCTTTACTCCAAGGAAGATCTGAGTTTGAAGCTTTTTTGAATGACCATGGAGACGTGATTGCTATCTACGGATCAAAATCCAGTGCAGAAATTTTGAGACACGGTACCTCTAGTTTTGTTTTAACAAATCCTAGTTTGCCTCAGATTGCTCGGGGAGAACGAGGAGTGATGTTAGATGGAAAAAATATCCTCATTACGGGTGGTATCTTACCAGCATCATCCATTGCGTTAACACCCAGTTATATTTTTGATTCTGAAACCACTGCATTCACACCCACTGGAAATATGAATGGTCCAAGGCACTTACACAATGCAGTCAAACTCCAAGACGGAAAAGTGATTGTTTTGGGTGGAATTCGCGATTATACACCAGTAACTCCTGCTTATTTTACGTCTTTAAATACTGCTGAGATTTATGATCCAACAACTGGCACATTTACTGAAATCACAAACCGGATGAGGACTCCAAGATCCTTTTCCTGTTCGGTACTACTCAGTGATGGTCGAGTTTTTATCATTGGCGGAACTGATGGGATCTTTGCACCAAAAGATACAACAGAGTTTTATGATCCGACCACACAAACTTTTTCCTGGGGCCCGACATTGCCGGTTCCAGTAGGTGCTTTAAAATGTAAAACATTAGTAGATGGTAATGTTTTGATTTATGGTGCTCAATTATCCAATTTAAACAATTCTACTATGTTATTCGATGTCACACGAAATCAAATTTTTGCCATTGCTAATTCAAAGTATAGAAGGGAATGGAGTGTTGCATCAGAACTTCCGGATGGGGGAATCCTTTTTCACGGAGGAGCGTATCGTTATGATACAAGTGAACCAAGTCGAACCATGGAAAAACTGGACTATGCAAAAAGTAATAGCTTCTTCGATATGGGTATGTCGAAGTATAGTGTTTCAAAACATAGTGGAGTCAAATTTCCTGATGGTACCTTGTTTTTTCTCGGTGGTGAAATTGGAGGAATCCATCATTTGGAAACAGAATACTACGGACTTGCTCATTAAATTTTATGCCTCATGAAAATGGCCGTATTTACGGTTCCTTTAAAAAAATTTGTATTCCAGAACCAGAGTTAAAATTAGAAGCAAAGTCCATCCTACCTAATTTAATTTCCTTAAAATCAGATTGGGAAACAGCTCAAATCTCTGACAGTCAACTGACCTTCCAACTTGTACTTTTATACTTAGAACGAAGGGTGAAAAAACATCCTTTCCTCCGAATGGGGAAACCATTGCCGAGTCGGAACCAATCTAAAGATTTTTTGGAAGTGGTTCGATTTTATGGAATGCCTGATACCGTACGATTTGCACTGTGGAAGTGGCATATTGGTGAGTGGGACATCCGACTAATTGATTACAATCCAAGTTCTTTGGAAATGTTAGAATCACAAAGTAGGGGTTACAGGTATTCAACTATTAGTTGGGAACATGCGATGGAAGGTAGTTTGGTAGAAGACAAACGAGATGCCTTTGAACATCTCCTTCATGATTTGGCTCATGCTTATATGTTTTTTCGCGAAGATTATGATTATGAAGGCCAAAAACAATTCTTTAAAGAGATGATGATGGATTATCCAAAGTATGAATCGGTATTAAATACAAATTCAATCTTTCGTGAAAAGTTTGATTATTGTATTTCTGATATGAATTCGCATCCAGCCCATCTATCTTCTTATTGGAATGCCATTCGTAGGGAAGCAGGAATCCCTGTGGATCAAACCCTTAGAGTTTAGGATTATTTTTGTGTCGGTTTAAATCGCGTTTGGTATTTTTTTTGATGGTAGACTGAATGGCATCTTGGAGAGAGATTCCCATTTGGTTCGCCAAACATGTAAGAACAAAAAGAATATCTCCAATTTCGCTAGGGATTTTATCAGCAGATTCATTAGTTTTAAAAGATTGGTCTCCATACTTCCTTGCCATTAACCTTGAAAGTTCACCCACTTCTTCCATAAGGATTGCTAAATTCGTGAGTTCCGAAAAATACCTTACTCCAATGGTTTTGATCCAATCGTCCACTTCGGACTGAAGTTGATTCAGTGTGACTTCATCGGTTTCCAAGTTTTTTCTCCAACTGAGTTCCAAGAATATTTGTAAACTCTTTCATACCTGCTTCATTCAAATGAATCAAATCAAAACAATATTGGCCGTTAGTAACTCCAAGGGAGTCTTGAAGATCCATTGAATCGAGAGGTTGCGTCGAAGATAATGCTTCTGTGAGTCCATCCAACCAAACTTTCATTCGGCCTTCGTTATTTACTTTCCTGATCACATCAGAGTAAGGGGCAAAAACATTGATGATATGAATGTTTTTATTGCCAATAAAGTCGTACATTTTCTTTAATCTTCGGAAATAACGTTTTGTTTCTTCTGTGGCATGAGATTCCTTCGGAACGACGTTTGCCACACCACAGGTTTCAAACAACATCCTTCTATGATCCGGGTTAGACGCTTTTGGAATTTCTATTGGTAAATCTAATGCCAACCTTTGTAAACAATCATCTACACTTGTTAATTTGTAGTCTTCGATTGATTCTGGATGATCGTTTTCATAATCCCATGGGTTTGTATTGGGATTTTTATTTGTTCTTAAAATGGTCTTTAATCTTTCGTTGAAATTGATTACTAGGTCGGATAAATCTTTGCGATAAGCAACCGATTTAAAACTAAGGAAAAGATAGTTTGAAACATCTAAATCATATTCGAATTCATGAGCAGAAGAAATGGCTTTGAAGTTACCTAACTCAGATAACATTGCCATGGTGGGTTCGACAATATTTTTTCTATCTACCCAAGGCATACCAGGTTCCATGACATGTAAAATAATTTTTACATTTGGGAAAGCTTGTAAATACTCTTCTAAAATACGGTGTTGGACAATGAGTTCTGAACCACGAACGGCTATCGACTGGGTTTTCCATCCTGATTTCTGTAATTTTTCATTCAACATCCGAACACTAATCCCTTCAAATGCTACGGAAGTTCCTACAATCAAAATGTCTGGATTGAGTACATCTCGTTTGGATACTACGTGTTCTGTAACACGATTGATATTGGAAGCATAGGAATTCTTTTTCAAATATGGTTTATAAAAACCAAGTTGGAGGAGAATTTCGAATATTAGTAAAAAAGTAATGGCAACAACTAACTTTTTATCAGTCAGAAATGAGATTGTTTCTTTAAGTAAATTCATATTTAAAATTGAAAGTAGAGAAAATTCTGACTTTCAGTGACTCCAAAAAGTAGTAATAACAATACATTCACAATGACAAAGGTAGTATATTTGATCCAACTTCCCGTAAGTAGAGTTGGGATTTGTCGTTTTGAAAAAACATAACTTGCAGTAAAACAAATGACGAGTAAAATTCCAAATCTGTAATTGGTCCAACGTAGGATTGGTGCTGCTGAATCATTGATAAAAACAAGGGCCTTCATCATCGGAATGGCTTTTTCCATTGTTTCTGCTCGGAACATGATAAATCCAAATGCTAAACAAAACATAGTAAAAACCCGTGCAAAAAGATCGTAGGTAATTCCACCTTTCCCATTTAGAAATTTCGCCAGTTTAGTATCTCCATAAAACTTATGAGATAACAACATGGTTCCTTGCCAAATTCCCCAACCTACATAGTGATAGGCGGCGCCATGCCATAGTCCTGCAAAAAGCCAGGTGATCATGATATTCCTAATATACATAATGACACTGACTCTTGATCCGCCGAGAGGAATATAGATATAGTCTCTAATCCATGTGGAGAAGGAAATGTGCCATCTAGACCAATGGTCTGCAATGTTTCTACAAGACATTGGAAAGTTAAAGTTGGGATTGAACTGAAATCCAAACAATCTCGCCACACCGATTGCGATATCAGTGTATCCAGCAAAATCAAAATAAATTTGCCATCCGAAGGCTAGGGCCCCTGTCCAGATTTCGATTGAGTTTAGATTTTGATAATCAGCAAATGTAGAATCAACCACTCGGGCGAGGTTATCAGCAAAAACGATTTTTCTTGTGAAACCTATCAGAATCAATGCAAAAGCTGCATCGATATGTTCTTTGTATACACTAAGACGAAAATCTAAATCGCGAAAGAAAGTTTCGGCGCGAACTATAGGACCTGCAACCAGTTGCGGGAAAAAAGCCACATACAATGCAAAATCTAAAAACGATTTTCTCGCTTCAATTTTTCTGTTGTATACATCAATGGTATAACTCATCGACTGAAATGTATAAAAGGAAATTCCTACAGGAAGGATGATATTTTGTTTTGGAAATTGATACGCACCCAAAAGGTGGATGTCATTAACTACGCCAAGAAGGAAGTCGGTATACTTAAAAAATCCTAAAGTTCCAATGTTGACAACAAGTGAAAGAACCAGTAACCATCCTCTGGAACTATCGTTATCCTCTTTCTTTTCAATTAACGTCGCTGCAAAATAGTCGATGATCGTTGAAAAAATTAAAATAAAAACATAAGGATTGATTTTGAAGTCACAGTAAAGTCTGTCTGTGTAAAACTTAAACCCATTTTCTGCCATCGCTGAACAAGAGATAGAAGAAGGCTGCCAAGCCATGTAGAAATAATAACTTGTGAGTAGAAAAAAAAGTTTTTGCCAGCGGTTCTTTAAAATGTTTCCTACAATGATTGTAAAAAAGAAAAATACTAAAAATTCAAAAGAGTTAAATAACATTTGTTTGGTTCCTAGCGGTAAATTGATTCTTCGGCTAACTTTTCAACAGGCCCCTGAATTCCTTCGGTATATCCAAACCTAGGGCCAATGGATCTGGGAAGAGTCGAAAATGTAAAATTAGTGCTGAAGTAAAAAAGAAATAAAATCAGATAAATTGTGTGGAGGAGGGCTCTAGAAAATTTCGGTAACATGGGAATGGAGAAAGATTGCAGAGCGTATGAATTTAAAATCCATAAACCAATGGTAGTTCCAACCCAAAACTCAAAAAAATAACCCTCCCACCATGTATAAAAACCAATGGATGGGATGAGCCAAAACATCATGACGAGTAGTTCTTGTTTGTATCGGGCCCACATAGTACGGAAATTCAAAATTCCCAGACTCAAACTAAAAATCCAGAATAAAAGATTCAAATTGTAGGGAAGGTGTTTTGGGTTTTTGAAGTCAAATAGATTGACTCGGAATTTAGGAATGACGTTCTGGAATACTAAAAAGGCGTCTCCAATCCCCCGATAGAAGTACAATACGTAATTTTTTTCTTCTCCGAGACTGGTTCCCCATCTGTTGATGGCTGCATATAAAAACATCCAAAAAGAAAAATGTTTTTCATCCAATGGCCCGAGCCCACGTTTTAAAATGATGAATCCTACAAATAAATAAGAGAGAATAGTGGCCAACCCGAGACAGGTTAGATAGATAAAAATAATTCTTAATTTTCTCCCCATACTTCTGTTAGGAGATAAGAATATGGCCATCGGAACCATACCGAAATGTATGACATTGGATTGATGGAAGTAGATACTAAAAAGTTGGATGATCCATAAAACAAAAAGGTGTTTTGTTAGTAGGCCTTGTCTTAAATAATATATCGTAAATAAAAATAACATAGCCATCAAACAGGAATGGATGAGGGGGGTGTCATTGTGTAAACTATAGAACCAAAATGCCTGGCTCACTTGGATGACAAGTGCGAGAACAACTCCGAGAAATAAATCTTTATATAGTTTGTAGTAAATCCAAATAAAAAGTCCTAAAAAAAATAAGGAAAAACTTAATATCCTTAATCTTAGAAAAAACATAATGTCCGTTGTTGGATATATAGATCGAATCATTTTCCAATAAAATAATCCTGATGATTCAAATCCGAGATGGTGGGGATTAAAAAATGCAGATTCGATTCTATCTTTTTGGATATTGAGTGCGTAAACACAGGAATCCCAATCGAAGGCCCGAGAAAGGTATCTTAGATGGAATAAAAAAAGAAAAACTAAAAAAAGTAGAATGAATAACTTCTTCAAAAATTCAAACTCACTCTAACGTTTTAAAATTCGATTTACTATGGCTTTATTCTTTTTATAAGGAAAAAAGTAGGGAGTTGAAAATTTTGATTCTCCATTTTTTTCCCAGACCAAACGGTTACATCCCAAATAGTCGGTGATCCCACCATGTTCGAGTCCAAGTTGAAAACCATCAGAATTCAGATCAAATTTGATGAGTTTTTTCCCAAACCCAAATCTTTGGATTTGCCAAATTTCATTTTTTACAAAAACAGTTCTGCGGTTCCAGTCTTTTAAAAGGCGGCTAACGTCGATTAACAGAGAAGCTGATATATAAAAGTAAACAAAAGCGGATAGATAGTGGTAGTATCTTAATTCATCTAAAAAAGGAATTTTTAAAACTTTAGTAATTTCAAGTATTCCTACAAACCAATAAAAAAATTTACCTAAATAAAAAGCGTAAGGTAAACTATAGGTAAAAAATAAAATTGTGCCTAGGATGAGTAACAAAGATGGAAGTGGGTTTATGGTTAACTCATCATATAAGGTTGTTCCGAAGTAACTAGCTTCTTTTTTGCTTTTAAATTCTTTCCATTTAGAAATCCATTTTTGAATCATTTTCATTGAAAGAGTACCTCTTCTATTTTTTTCGCTGTTTCTTCCCAAGTCCATTGTTTGGCGGGAAATTTGGGAGATCTGGGTTTTTTCGGCCCTGACATCAATTCAAAACTGTGGGTCCAGTCTTTTGTTTCTTTAGGAGAAACATAAATATCGCATTTGTCGGATAAAATTTCTTTGAATACGGGAATGTCGGAAGCAACACAACGTTTGTCCTCTAACATTGCTTCCAAAAGTGGGAGCCCAAATCCTTCGTGAAGGGAAGGGAAAAAGAACACCTTACATTGTTTAAATGCTGCTGCAAGGATTCCGTCTTCCGGTTTTTCAATGAATTGGACTCCTAAACTTTGTATTTTAGGATCTTTTAGTTTTTGGTACAAAAACTCACCTTCCTCACCCCATCCCTTTCGACCTAGGATGAGAAGTGAATGTTTGTCTTTAGGATGTTTGGTTTTAAAATCTAAAAACGCATCAACTAAACGGTTGATATTTTTGCGAGGTTCTAAGGTACCCACAGTTAGAAAAAAATCTTTTGGAAACTTCTGTGTTACTTTGGTTGGTTTTGGTTTGGAAACCCCGGGATACACAACTAGACATTTTTCTTCATATTTTGGGTTAAAATTTAGAATTTCAATCTTTGTGTTTTTTGATAAACAAAAGATTTTATCAGCATTTTTCATAGTGATAGGAGACAACAGTTTGTGTTGGAAGTAGTTCCATTTTGCCATTGTTTCTGGTGCTGATATAAAATTTAAGTCATGATAGTTTACATAACTAGGGATGGGAAGTCTTAGAAAAGGTAACATCTGTATGGTGCCCCAGAATACTTCCACTCCATCTCTTTTTAACCGTCTGGGTAAAAAGAAATTTAAATAAATAGGTCCAGGGATATTTTTAGTTTCCAAAACTACTTTTGTGTTCGGCCCAAGTAGATCAAAAAATATGGGGTGAATCGGTTTATTGCTATAGAGAAAAAACTCTTTATTTTTGTGTTTGGGTAGAATGATTCTTAGAACTTCTGCCAAATAGCGTGAATTCCCCGTCATCCCATAGGCAAGTGGCCGGGCATCAATTCCGATTTTCTGTTTCACGTAATGCAAACCTTACAATATAAAAATACAATAGACTAGTTGTGTAAAATAGAATGGAAAACATAGAAAGTGTGGCTTCTATTTTTGACCCCACAAAGGTTCTATGTGCAAGGATTGGTAAACTCAAAATAAAAACTAAGATATACTTTTCTTTATTATTATTTTTTAAGTCAAAAATTCGATTCATAATGAAATAAATCGGCACAAAACAAATGATAAAACTATGAATCCAACTGATCCCACTGAAAAGGGCAGAGATTAAAAAGAGTAAGGAAATGATTTCCCATTTTTTGTTTTCTTTGCGCCAAAGAAGTAATAGTGGAATCCCAAACAAAATCATAAAACCAAGTTGGATGATCTTCAAACTAGAAAGGGAAAGTTGGATGAAGGGCATTCCATACGTTGGTTGGTTGATCAGATCTGCACCCGAAACAAAATATTTGGCGAGTGTAGAACTTAAAGACTGATTGTTTTTCCAAGATCTAAGAAGTGGGTTACTAAAAGCATTCCCTAAAATTTCAGTAAGCCATTCATTTGTCATTTGAATGGTGTAATCCCAGTTGTAAAGAAGGGGGAGGGCATTCCAAAGAATCATTCCGAATACAAACCAAAGGATTCGTTTGTATTGTTTTTCATAAACAAAAACAAATAAAAATACTAAAGGTGTGATTTTGATACTCACCGCGAGAGCCAAAAGGATTCCACTGAAAAAATGAGATCTTACTGTGAGAGAAACTAATACAAGTAAAATGAGAAGTAATCCCACTTGGTTGTTTTGGATATGGCTTTCTAAAAATCGAAAATTAAATACCAAACATAAGGTTAGAATCAAGTATGGGAACTTTGAGTTATTGTTTTTAAGTTCTCTGTTTTGAAAAATCAAATAAAGGATAAGGATAAGAGAGATTATACTTAGGATTTCAAAAAGTAAGGCAGCGCCGTTTTCAGATAAATAAGTAAAAGGTATGAGCAAAAAAGAAAAAAGTGGAGGGTAGATATACGTTGCCGTTTCATTTTGTAAGGCAGTGAGAAGATGGAGATTTTCTGGTTGGAAGAGGTCTTCTACGGTTTTGATTTTTGTTTGGAGTTCGAAAGCCACATCAAATCGGTAGAGATTTTCTCCGGTTTCCCAACGTTCTGCCGCATGGTAATAATCTAAAAAATCCGATTTTTGTTTGGATCTAGAGATGGAGAGGGCCAAAAGAATCAAAACGATTGCCGCTAAGACCCATTTCCCTGATTTCTCTAAGTTTTCTAAAAATTTCCACATAGTTCTCCTACCATTCCCAATATTTCTGGTTAATTGACAAGGTTTTCCCAAGGCTATACAAAGATGGATTTTTTACAGGAATACGATTTTCACCTTCCGGAGGAACAGATTGCCAAGTTTCCTATGGAAAATCGGGACGAGTCACGGCTTCTAGTGGTAGACAAAACCGAATCTAAATTCTGGGAAGCGCCACTCTTTAAGGACATTACAACCCTTGTGCGACCAGGTGATATTTTCGTATATAATGAGACAAAAGTATCATACCGTCGTGTGTATTTACAAGTAGAATCGGGCCGCATCCACGAATCAATTTTTTTGGAAGCGGAAGATGAAACTAACCATCAGTGGTTATGTATCTTAAAAAATAGGGCCAAATTAAAGTTAGGTGACAAACTTTTCCCTGTAGGGTTTAAGGAATTTGAATTTTTTTACCAAGGTGCTAAAGAAGAACTATCGATTTTGCATTCAGAGAGATCCATTTCTGATTCTGACTTTGAAATTTTTGGAAACATTCCCATCCCCCCTTATTTAAAACGAAATGTTACAGAAGAAGACAAGGTTCGATACCAAACTATTTTTGCCAATCGTTCTGGATCCGTTGCTGCGCCGACAGCTGGACTTCATTTTACGGAGCCATTAAAAGAAAAATTGCGATCCTTGGGTGCAGAGTTCCTGCCTGTAGAATTACAAATCGGTTATGGGACATTTCGTCCTCTGACCACCGAACAATGGCAGACTAAAACGCTACATAAGGAGAACTACTCAGTCTCTGGACCTACTGCGACTCGGTTAAACGATGCACGGAAAGAAGGTAGAAGGATCATCTCCGTTGGTACGACCACTCTTCGAGTCTTAGAATCTGTATTTGATTCTCAATTGAAGACATATAAGGTAGGAGTGGGGCAAACTGACATCTTTTTGTCGCCAGGTGACAATATCCAATCCGTACAAGGTCTGATTACTAACTTCCATCTACCAAAATCTAGCCTTCTGCTTCTAGTCAGTGCCTTTGCCAATACCCGACTTGTGATGAGTTCTTATCACTATGCTTTGAAGAACGGGTTTCGTTTTTATTCTTATGGGGATTCGATGTTCTTATTTTAAAAATAGATTTACATTCCTTTGAAATTAGGAAATATGTTTCTACAGTTTCTTTATGTATTCCCCGAAATCTTCGGTTTTAATCTCCTTATTCTCAGGTTTAGGTTTACTTGGGGTGGTTTATTTCGCCCCTTTACAAGAACCAACCGTAAAAGAATTAGAAATGCCCGCTTCACTAGAGTTTGGCGAGGAATATGTATACCAAAATCCACTAAAGTTAAAGTTGAGAGAAAAGGGTTCGGGAACTTTAGAATATACTGATAAACTGAAATCACTTACTTTGGGTATGTTTGGTAGTTCCAAAGTAGAAAAACCAAATTCTCCTAAATGGAATCCTTCTAATTCTTTCGGATCAAAATTTGACTATGATCGTTCTGTGCAATCCGCCTTCATTTGGGATGCCAAACAAACGGGGGAACTTTCTTTATCACAACCCATTCTTTCCACACCGGTTCATCCTTCGGCAACATTAATTTTTCGCCAAATGGATACCAATAGACGATTGTTAGTCGATCCAAAACAACTTTATGAATACCAAGATAGTTTTTCTCCTTCTAAGTTCTTGAAGGTTCAAACTTCTGTATACAACGTAAAATCGGAAAATCCGGTTACTGCATACGGAGCAGAGGGTGGCAAGTTTTCTTTTTTTTTCGGCAGTGATAAGGTCCAGTTAAACGTAAAATACAATTATGTAAACGCAAGGCCAGGTTCTACACATGGGGGGCAAACCGGGTTTGCTCCGGCTCAGGACATAGCTTCTCTTGGGTTGATTGTGTTTCTCGGGCCATCGAAAAACTATTCTCTCTATGTAGGAAATCAGATTTTTAATGTTTTTAACGATCCCTTATTACAAGTGAAAGACCAAAATGGCAGATCTCCGGAAACATTCTCTGCTTCTTTTCGTGGCAAACACCCAGGTCGCCTAAAAACTACATTTTTTTTGAATTTTCAGAATCAATTTTATAAAGACGGTATGCTGATTGGGGTTCCCGGTGGATTTATGTATGGGAATGGCTTTAATGGAAAATCGTTTTATGAACAGGTTACCTCTCTTGGGATGGAACTTGCCTTTTAGGATTTTAAGTATCCTTATTTTTTTGCTTAGCGTTAACGCTTGTTATTTTGGAGAAGAACGAGAGTCCAAACCAAAAAAACTTCCCACCCCACCCTTGGAACAGTTGGCAACTTCCCTTTCTGAAAGTGGTTTCTATTTCAAGCCGCAAAGACTTGTTGTTTTGACTTTTTTAGACAACGAAGGTAAAAAAAGCCCGTACGGTGAAATCCTTGCAGAAAAACTGACAACAGAACTCGTAAAAAAAGAGCGATTCCAAATCTTAGACCGTCTGGCCAACCAAAAAGTTTTAAAAGAGGCAGGACTTGGACTGGATATTCCAACAGACACTGCCACCTTGCGGAAAATAGGCGACGTTTTGAAACTAGATGTCATCATTACTGGAATTGTGACTCCTTACCAAGACGGAGTTTTTGTCAATACAAGGCTTATCGAAATTAAATCTGGTCTTATCCTCAAAGCTGACGAAGTTTATGTCCGTATCGATGGTTAGAAAAGATACTGGGTCTCACTAGAGGGGCAATTTTACTGATTTTACTACTTGTAGTTTAATTTTCGATTGATTCCCTTTTTTCCTGCGGTCTGATAGGTATAAGAGGTTCAGATGGCATTTGATATAGAAATGATTGCGGCACGTTATTCCAAAATGGAAGCGGCCATCACACAAGCCAGGAAGGTAGTGGGTCGACCCCTCACACTTACAGAAAAGATTTTATACAACCACCTTTGGGATGGAAACCCCTCCAAAAGTTTTGGTCGCGGTGCTGACTACGTAGACTTTGCACCAGACCGAGTGGCAATGCAGGATGCAACAGCGCAGATGGCGCTTCTCCAATTTATGCAAGCAGGTCGTAAAAAAGTAGCGGTTCCATCCACCGTTCACTGTGACCACTTAATTACAGCAAAAGACGAATCCGGTGTGGATCTTGGTATCGCTGTCAAAGAAAACAA